>JAZRUS010000057.1:0-34949 GCA_045652665.1 Eubacteriales bacterium
ACCTCAGCTCGCTTACAGCCAAACCTGAGGGCTTTAATCCTACTGTAGGGGACAATCTCTACCTCAGATCGGTTACATCCATACCTGAGGGCTTTAATCCTACTGTACGCGGCTATCTCGACCTCAGCTCGCTTACATCCATACCTGAGGGCTTTAATCCTACTGTAGGCGGCTATCTCTACCTCAGCTCGCTTACATCCACGCAACGTAAAAAAGTAAAAATTAAAAGGCTTACCAACGGTGATTATGTTCCGGGAAAATACCTTTATGCCGACGGCATCCTCACGCACGTAAAGAAAAAGCGCAAGTTTGGTGATTATACCTTTTATCAAGGCAAGATCCCCGGAAGAAACGTTATCTTTGACGGTGAGCATTACGCCCATTGTAAGACATTTAAGGACGGTGTACACGATCTCGAATTTAAGAAGGCTAAGGATCGCGGAGCAGATCAATACAGCTCTCTCACTCTTGATAGCGAGGTCACAAAGGACGAAGCTATAACGATGTATCGCGTTATTACAGGAGCTTGCAGGCAAGGTACAGAACAGTTTTTATCCACGATAAAGGAATTTAAAGACAAGTACACTATCAGAGAGCTCATCGAGATTACTCGCGGTCGGTATGGCTCATCCACATTTGAGGACTTCTTCAAGAGGGGTGAGTGAGAATGACAAGAACACGTACAAACATCGAAAAGATATGCGTTAATCGACTTGTTTTTTTCGAAAATCTGCTTGACGAGTTTTTGCCCGACACTATTATGATCACGGCAAGGAGCTTTGATACACCGTTGTATGAGGACATATCTTTTGAGTTTGAATTTTTGTCACCGCGCCACAGATCCGAGGATATAAGCACCTTAATTGAGGTCGTCGGATACCTCGGCGGTACAGTGATAACGAATGATAGCAATTTTGCTATCGCGTATTTTACGAAAGGAGGTTAATATGGAAAATAGACTTACAGTAATAAGAGCAGAAAAAAAGCTTTCGCAAGCTGAACTTGCAGAGAAGGCAGGCATATCGCGCACTACTCTCTCGCAAATTGAGAACGAAAAAGCAACACCGGACGGTGAAACGATTGCTAAGCTCGTAAAAGCGCTTGGCGTTTCAGCTGGAGATATTTTTTTAGCGCTTCGTGTTGTTTAAAAACAACTAATGAGTAAATGAAAGGAGGTAAGTAATGGGAAAATCACCTGCAGTGCTGTTCTATACTTCAGATTTCATATCTGGCACTGCATTTATGAATTTTAAGCAACGAGGAATGTATATCACGCTTCTTTGTTTGCAACATCAGCAAGGGCATCTGCGAGAAGAGGACATGATAGAACTTTGCGGAGGTCGTGACGAAAAGGTTTTTGCAAAGTTCATTATCGACGAAGACGGTCTATACTACAACGAGCGAATGGAAAAAGAGTTTCAGAAACGCATTAAATATTCTGAATCTCGAAAACAAAATGTCCAGAAACGCTATGAACGGCAAGAACATATGAATTACATATGTAGCACATATGTAGAACATATGGAAAATGAAAATGAAAATATAAATATAAATGAAGATTTAATAGTACAAAGCAATAATATAAGTACTAATTTAGAGGACGAGCCTCAAAGCGCCTCAAATTCCCAAAAAAATGAGGGTCAAAGCCCCTCAAAAGAAGAGCAAGCGCCTCGCATCGCGCCCCTTGAAGAGCGCTTCGTACGCTTTTGGTCAGCGTACCCGAGGAAGAGAGCTAAGGACGATGCTAAAAGACGGTGGATGTCCCTTAAGCCTTCTGAAGCACTCCTAAAGGTAATGCTCGAAGCTATAGAGAAACAAAATAAAAGCGCGGAGTGGAAGAAGGAAGGCGGTAAATTCATTCCATACCCAGCAACATGGCTCAACCGCGGACAGTGGAATGACGAGGTAGAAGCGAACGAGAAAGGAGTAGACAATGCAACAGGACAACCTATCCGAAAATACGACGGAATTACTTACGTCTGAAATGGACTTGCAAAAGCGCATAGCGGATAATGCTAACGCAAGATGCGGTAAACTTAACCTATCTGACGGTTACGACTGTGAGATATGCAAAAATCGCGGTTACATAAACGAGGTTCGAGAGACGGACGGAACCTATGAAACCATACAGAAAAATTGCAAGTGTCTACGTGTAAGGCGAGGCATTAATAATATTAAGCACAGCGGTCTTGCCAACGTACTGCACCTATATAGGATGGACAACTTCGTCGTTTTCCACGAATGGCAAAAGAACGTGTATCAAAAGGTGTCAGATTATATAGCTCACGGTGGAAATAACTGGCTTTTTCTTGGTGGCGCTTCGGGAGCAGGCAAGACACACTTATGTAGCGCAGTTGCAATAGAGCTATCGCGGTCGAGAGTCGCTGAGTTGAAATATATACAATGGCGCGACGAGGTTCGCAGGATTAAGGGAGACAATTTTGAGGGCGGTAATTTAATCAATGTGTTTAAATCCGTTGACATCCTCTACATTGACGATTTTTTTAAGAGCGGAAAAGGTCCTTACCAAGAGCATCAACGCCCTTCAGCCGCTGATATCGGTATCGCGTTCGATATTTTAAACAGCCGAGCAGTACAGCACCTTACGACGATTATTTCTACAGAATGCACGTTCGACGAGCTTATGGACATTGACGAGGCTATAGCAGGACGCATCAAGCAAATGTGCGGTACGTATTTCGTTAATATCTCAAAGGGCGAGAATAAGAATTACAGACTGACCGCGCCTGCTAATTTCGGTTCATTCGAGGACGCACTAAAACGAACATACGGAGGTTAACAATGGCAAGAGAAAAAGAAGGATACAGGGAGACACTTTCAAGGATTGATGGGTTGTACCCCGGCAGGATATGTCTCACGGTTGATGAGTGTGCAAAAGCTATCGGATGCAGTACAAAGACCATTCGTAACGAGATCGCATCTCATAGACTTACAGCACGTTCGATAGGCTCGGGCAAAAAGAATAATAGCTACCGTGTCAACGTTGAGACGCTCGCTCGATGGACCTTATCTTAGGAGGGAATTATGGGAGACGTTAAATATTATCTAAAAGACCCATTTATCCCCGGCAGAGGCGCGAGAGTGATTACCAAAGATAAGACCGGGAAGCCGACGGGAGAATTCAAGGCTTACTACAGACCCGAGCGCGGTGTCGCTACGTTATATCCTGCTCATGGATCTAGGATTTACGGGGGATATCTTCCCAAGCACGAGATCAGCATCAATCTCTTAATTAAAGATTACTAAGGAGGACAGGATATGTACAAGATGATCACTAAGGGTCGAGAGACCATAATCACCGATGGTGAACACGTTAAGTTTACAGGAAGGCTTGAAGAAGCTTTACAGTACGTGTATCACCTTCGCTTTATCGCTCTTGTTAAAGGTGAGAGAATAGGACAGCGTATAGGCACTTTATACCCCGTCAGGAGGCTTGTACCCCGAACAAAACAGAAGATCACTATTAATTATGTTATCGCAGAGGAGGAAGCGGTTTAAATGGCAGTATCAACGAGATTTTTGCCGAAGATATTTGGAGATTTCATTTGTACCCGATGCGGATGCCGCACGGAAGAGCTCAAATGGGATATCGAGCCTCACGGTGAGGCGGTTGTTTACGATGTGTGCTCGTGCGGAGGACAGTACGACAACGCGGTCAGATGTGAGCACTGCGGAGAATACATACCCGAATCCGAGGCACAAGAGGATGAGGACGGATATACCGTCTGTGAAGAATGTAACAAAATATTCTAAAAACAAATAAAATATTTAAATTTGAAGGAGTTTTTTATTATGAACAACGAGATTATCGGAAGAAGCAACAGCACAAACATGGTAGCAGTAGAAGAATCAACCAGCATCGCCGAAATACAGGCAAAAATGATTCTTGCAAGGAATTTTCCTCGCGATATTGACGGATGCATAGAGCGTATTAAATATGAGTGCAAAAACAAGGAGCTTGCGGAAAAGGCAACGTATGAATTTCCGCGAGGTGATAGCGTTGTTAAAGGAGCCTCGATACGCCTTGTAGAGTGTGTAGCTCGTCATTGGGGTAATTTACTGTCCGGAATAAAAGAAGTCTCATCCACGGAGAAAGAAGCGACTGTAAAAGCGTATGCTTGGGATCTCGAGACTAACTTCGCAGACGAGAAAGTATTTACCGTTCCTTACGTAAGGTCAAGCAAGCAGTTCGGAAAAAGGCAGCTCACGGATGAGCGCGACAGATATGAGGCTATGGCAAACATGGCGGCTCGTAGAAAACGCGCGTGTATGCAGGCTATAATTCCGCAGTTTGTAATTGACGATGCGGTGGCAGAATGTCAGAAAACTCTCGAGGAAGGATTGCGCGGAAAGAATATCGATGAAGTTAAGGCTAATATGCTCGAAGCATTTAAGGCAAAGGCAGAATGGATCTCCGAGGCAGATTTTGAGATTGTGACAGGTAAACCGTTTGAGCATATTTCAACTAAAGATATCGTTAAGCTTAGAAACCTCTACAATGCCATAAACGACGGCTTTGTAAAACCGGAGGTTGCATTTAAGAAAGTTTCAGAATCCGGTCATCCCGACGAAGAGATGAACGAAACTCTGAACGAGGTTAATGCTATGTTTTCAGAGGGTTCTAACAATGGTATTAACGAAGGATAATTACTATTCGCCGGAAGCCGATCGCGAGTATATGTCCTGTTCTCAGTATCAATCATTTCTTGAGTGTGAGGCGGCTGCCATGGCTAAGCTTTACGGTTTATACGTCCCTTCGGACAGTGAGGCGCTTTGGGTAGGCAATTATGTGCATACAGCGCTTGAGTCCGATGAGGCCCACGAGGATTGGTTAAAAGAGCATGAGGATGATGTATACAAAAAGAAAATAGACCGCAAGACAGGCGAGGTAATGATCACAGGCAAATATGCCCCGTTTGTGAAGGCTGACGAGATTATCCGTACATTCGTTACCGATCCTGTATTTCAAAAGCTTATCCTTCTTGACGGTGAATGTGAGAAGATCATGACTGGTACTCTATTCGGGATTAAATGGAAAATCCGTCTTGATAAGTACATCCCCGATACTCGCATGATCATAGACTACAAGACTGCCGCAGATCTTACAAGGACCGAGTGGAATCCTGACACAGAAGAAAGAGAGTCTTTTCTCGAAGCTTTAGGTTATCTGATGCGCGCGGCGGTTTATTCAGAGATAGAAAAGCAATATAGCGGTACTGTTCAAGATCCACCTTTTGTAATACTTGCAGTAACAAAGCAAGATCCACCGGATAAAGGTGCATATCTTCTTAACCACCGCCAGAGATACGATTACGAGCTTGAGAAGGTTGAGGAAAGATTAAAACGAATAAAGAGTGTAAAAAGCGGAACTGCCATTGCTACACGTTGCGGCCACTGTGAATGGTGCAGAAAGACTAAAAAATTATCCGGAGTAGTACCGTACTACACTATTAAACCCGGGTTTAAAGACGAAAGGGAGGAAGAATATCGTGATATTTACTCCGCTTATTTGGAAAAAGCACAAGAGACGGGATAATGAGAACATTTGTCCGCATTGTAGTGCCCCCATAAAATGGATATACGACGGCTTTGATTGGTATCCATGTGATAAGGAGCCGGTGCTCTTCTCGATGCATCCAGAGGGCAACCTGACAATAATATACAAGTGCCAAGAATTAAACAAATGCCTACTTTACGTAAAAGGCGATCCTCGTACCGTAGGTACCCCATTGTGGGGATATCAACAGCACTATTATACTTGCCCGGTGTTGAAGAAACATAGGGCATCTTACAGAAAGAGAGGATAAATAAAAATGGCATCTTTTAACAAAGTAATACTTATCGGAAATATGACCGCAGATCCTGAACTTAAACAAACGCAGGGCGGACTTTCCGTCTGCTCCTTCTCGATAGCGGTAAACCGCAGATTCAAGACTGAAGGTCAGCAGGACTGCGATTTTATAACAGTTGTCGCATGGAGACAGACAGCAGAGTTCGTTTCTCGTTATTTCAAAAAGGGTAATCCTATCCTTATATGCGGTCAGCTTCAGACTCGGTCTTGGACGGATAATCAGGGCAACAAACGTACCGCCACCGAAGTGGTTGCGGACGAGGTTTCTTTCGTAGCATCCGCACCACAGCAGAGTACAGCGCCTACACAACCGGATCCACAGTCAAGCGGTGTGCCGAATCCTATGCAGTGGGGTAACCAGAATTACACACCGTCCGCTTACACACAACCGAGCTTTAACGCAAGCACACCTCAGTTTGAGGAGATCCCGAATGATGAAGGCTTGCCGTTTTAGGAGGGGTAATGTTTCAAGACAACTTTTTTAACGAGCTTATCATAGATAATTTTGCAGGCGGAGGCGGTGCTTCCGTTGGCATTGAGCTTGCAACGGGCAGACCTGTTGACATAGCTATAAATCACGATGCGGATGCGATTGCTATGCACTCCGTAAATCACCCTTATACGCAGCACTTCCAGGAGGATGTGTTTGCGATAAATCCCGAGGAGGTAACGGGTGGCAGACCTGTCGGCATAGCCTGGTTTTCTCCCGATTGCAAGCACTTCTCCCGGGCAAAAGGCAATAAGCCCGTAGAGCATAAGATCAGAGGGCTTTCCTGGGTTATCATCAAATGGGCTATGTCGAGCGTAGCGCCGAGATGTATCTTTATGGAGAACGTTGAGGAGATACAGACTTGGGGACCGTTGATCTACGTTGAAGGCAAAGAAATCTCCGAATTGGAGAGGATGCCGGGAAGCTGGCGACCTGATCCTGAACGCGCAGGCGAAACGTTCAAGGCTTTCGTTGGTATGCTCTCAGACGGTGTAGCGCCCGATTGCCCTGCACTTGCAGAAGCCTGCGAGTTTTTGAAAATCGAGCGCGGCAGCGCCGAGGAGCAGCGCCTTATCAAAGGACTTGGCTACAAGCTGGAATTTCGCACTATCAGAGCGTGCGACCTGGGCGCCCCCACCATTCGTAAGCGCTTCTATCTCGTAGCAAGGAATGACGGAAAGCCCATTGTATTCCCGAAGGCAACGCACGGCAACGGCAAAGGCGTGAAGCCTTACAGGACCGCAGCTGAGTGTATTGATTGGAGCATCCCTTGCCCTTCTATCTTTGAGCGCAAGAAGCCCCTCGTTAAGAATACCCTGCGCCGCGTGGCGAGAGGGCTTGATAAATTCGTTATTAAGAATCCTAAGCCCTATATCCTGGAAATGAATTTTGATAATCCCTTCCAGGACGTAGATAGACCGATGAGCACGCAAACGAGCGCTAACCATCACTACCTGATTACGCCTGAGCTTGTAGAGTGCTCTCACAAGAACGGACCGGGCGTGCACGGTGTAGATGCCCCTATGAATACGCAGACCGGCAAGGCGTGTTTTGCGGTGGAAGCTCCGTATCTTACGAAGTTTCAGCAGCATAGCCTCGGGCAATATGCAAAGAAGCCTCTTGATACTGTTATGCCCGGTGCTACGAGATTTGGCGCGGTAACACCGTTTTTAACACCTATCGGCTATGGAGAAGCAAAGAAGCAAGCTCCCCGCGTAAATAGCGTGAATGAGCCTGTTTCTACGGTTGTATCCTCCTGCAAGCAATACCTCACTGCTCCTGCACTCCTGCAATACCATTCAGAGCAGAGTAAAAGCGAGGTACGCGGGCAAAAAATCACCGAGCCTATTATGACGGTTGACGGCTCGCCCAGGTACGCGACTATTGCCGCAAACATCGTGCATTACTATGGCGGCGCAGATCACGCCAGCAAGGGTGATGCGCCTATCCCTACTGTAACAACGCTTCCCAGGCATTACCTCTGTGCGAGCAACCTTTGCGTGCTGCGCAAGAATATGAACGGTAAGAGCCTTGACGAGCCTATGCCTACTCTCACTACTTCGGCAGGTCATTTTGCGGAAATCAGAACGTATCTACTCCCGGTGGATAGTACACAGGATCTTTATCATTGGAACGAGGTGCGCAAGCTTCTAAACGAGTACGCGGATTATTCGATCAAAGAGAATGAGATCCTGATAATTGAGATCGCAGGCACACCTTATTTCATTGGCGATATTGGTATGCGTATGCTGAAGGCTGAGGAGCTGAAGCTTGCGCAGGGCTTCCCGGTGGATTACATAATTGACATTGAGCGCCATATTGGCAAGAAATACTCTGAGGCAAAGCAGATAGCACGCCTGGGTAACGCAGTATGCCCTCCCGTTGCTACGGCGCTTATCAGAGCGAATTGCCCCGAGCTGTGCTATAAGAAAGTGCTTATTACTGTAGCGGATTTAGAAAAAGCTATAGCAAAAAGCGTAGTATAGGAGGAAATATGTTACGGAGTATAAGATTACATAACGTGCGATGCTTCAACACCGCACGGTGGAGATTGAAAAAAGGGTGATGTAATGAACAAAGAAATGCAGATTGATATATCTGGTAATACTGTCTCTGTTGAGGTCAAGCCGAAAATCGACAAACAAAAGCGAAATTGGGAAAATCGTTTCCAACGGTGGAGCAATAAACAATTTCGCGCAGGTAGATATGCTTATGGTGCTTGTGGTTATGGCTCTATGTGCGGTTGTTGCGAGGATATGACTTACGGCAGACCTTGTGTGAGAGCGTTAAATGAAACGCTCCGAGAAAATAAAATTATTCTTGATTATGCGAAAGCAACATTCGAGGAGGTATGGAATGGAAAATTTAAAAAAAAAGCAGATTGAGGAAGTTTGAAAGCGAGGACACAGAATGAAAATAGCAATAGTTGGCAAGAGCAGGTACATTGATGCGGATGCGCTTGTAGAGGAAATCCAAAGATGTTCTTATGAAACGTGGAGCAAAGACATAAACAAAGCTTGGTGGGCACAAGCCGTTAAGGTGAAGGACAATATAGTACGCTGTCTCGAGAGACAACCAACCGCTGATGTGGTTGAGGTGGTGAGGTGCAAGGATTGCGTATGGTGGTCAGAAAAGGGTTTCGATCCGATATTAAATCATCACCACGGATGCTGTGAACGCCCACTCGGAGAGTATTATGAGTGCGACCGAGAGTTCAGTACCGGAGACAACGATTATTGCAGTTTCGGAGAAAGGAAAGTGGAATGAGATATCAAGTTATAGGCGGTATAATCGCTATATTAATCATTCTTATTATTGGGTATTTGATCTCAATATCGGACTTGCCCGAGTGGTTTAAATATTTTTTGTTGTCAAAGAGGAGGAGATGATAATGAAACTTTCACAGATAGCACAAATCCTTGACGATTGCACCGAGTGCGATATATTCGAGGACTCAGAGTACGTACTTGGTGAGCCATTATTTACTAACCTTATCGGAGAGGAAATACACGGAAAATATGTTGACGGTATAAGAATAGAAAACTGCCCCGTCACAGGTATGTGGGTTGACGAGGACAGAGGATATAACCTCGTAATAATTATAGATATGACCTATCACCGAGAGAAAAAGCGCAGGGAGAAAGAAAGGAGCGAAAATGAAACTACTGTTTGTGAGCAGAAAGAAATATAACGAGCTTGAATATAAGTTGGAATGTCTGTTGTGCCACGCAACAGGTGGGCGTTATTCCAAAGCAGGGTATAGCCTTACGGATATGTGCCGAATGGTTGACGAATATATAGACCGTTGTATAGAGGATGATCACAATTTTTCCGTTTGAGATAAGAACTTGCAGAGACTCAAGAGCGGTGAGTTCGGAGTGCCGTCGTCTCCCGAAACCATCTTGAAATATTGGCAAGCGCAGTTTGATGCAGGTTATCCGAATTCTATTGATAACGTGCGCTACTTTGAAGAAATCGTGCAAAAGGAAAGCAATGATGGAACGTAACGAATTGAAGCCGTGCAAGTGCGGTTGCGAAGCCGAACTTATTTCATCGCAAACATTTGCTTGGTGCAATGTCTACTGGTATGTGAGGTGTACCAACGAGGATTGCGAAGAAGAAACAATGCTTAAATACGATACAAAGCGAGATGCCATAAACGCTTGGAACAGGAGAGCAGAAAATGGAAAATCTTAATGCGGAACAGATTATAAAGGCTTTGGAGTGTTGCCGATATGATGGTGATGTTACTAAAAGCCAAGTCGAAGTATGTTTGCCTTGCCCTTATTTTAACGAGGGTAATTGTACTGATGTGCTGAAAGAAAACGCCCTCGCCCTTATCAAGGAACTCATCGTTGAGCTTGAAGCAATGCGGACTGCGGCTAACTCTTATAAAATGCACAACGAAAATCTTACCGAGGAGAATGAGAAACTGGAGGCAATGGTAGCTATGTGGAAGTCTGCAGCCTATTGCGACAAGGACAGGCTCAGTAGCATCAAGGCTGATACCATCCATAAGCTGAAGCGAGACCTCTACGTTGAATTCTTTTACCTCGCAAGATGCCAGCATGATGGCAAGACGAATATGACGAGTCAAGAGGCCTTCGATGCGGTAGACAGAGTAGCAAAAAGGCACTTGGATGTATCCGGTAGCGATAACCGCTGTGTATCCTGTGGAAAGATTATACCCGAGGGTAGACAAGTCTGCCCTCTATGCGAATGCAAACAAAGCGATGAAAGGAGATAATCAAAGTGAAGAAAAACGTATTCTCTCCATCCGAAGACGAGGATCAGGAGGCGGTTATAAATTACTGTCGGTTAAAGTCAATACCCGTAGTACATATCCCGAACGAAAGCAAAAGAAGCGTGTCCTACGGCGCAAAATTAAAGCGATTAGGGCTTTCTCCCGGATTCCCCGATCTGTTTATCCCCCGAGCTTCAAACGGCTCTCACGGATTGTTTATCGAGCTTAAGACAGATAAGGGAACGGTCTCCGACGAGCAAGTCGAATGGATATTGCGTTTAAGGTCGGAAGGTTATACCGCTTACGTGTGCCGTGGCTTTGATGCCGCGAAAGAAGCTATAGATCAATACTTACAAGGAGGAATAAATGGATCGAAACAAAATCATACCACCTAAGAGAAACGGATGGTCGGAAGAAGACAGGATCGCCGTCGCGGCGCTGCTTATAAAAGCGGGATTTGCCGTCAAGATCATCAAGGAAAAAAATGGAAATTCAACCGATTACGGTATTGAGTTTTGGAAGGAGTAAAAAAATGACCGAACGCGAGCTTCAAGATTTTAATATCCAGGAAAGAAGACTAAAGAAGCTTCTTGCTAAATATAAGGCGCTGGGTGATAAGATGGCTTTGCCAAAGTCTCCCAATATATCGGGCGTTCCCGGTGGCGGTGGAGATAGCGAGGAAAGGATGGATCTTATCATTGACGAGAGAACCCATTTAAAAGCGAAGATTGACGAGTGTCGTGTGTTGCGCGACATTGCTGAAAAGAAGCTCGACAGAGCTTCGGAACACCTGGTGACCGAGTTACAGACTGAGGTCTTTGACTTGTTGTACCGAGAAGGATATGAAATATCCGATATCTCGCTCAAACTCAAATATTCGTCTCAGCATATATACCGTCAGCGTAGGTTAATAATCGACATCGTAGCCCAAATTTAAGCAATAAAAAAAGCCCCGGAATTACTCCGGGGTCTTTGTGTTAGATCGTTGTTTTTCAAATCTCTCGATGAATATTATTCTGCATTTGACGTCGGCATTTTTATTCTCAGCATTGGTAATACCCTTGGAGTATCCTATAAGAGCTGAAATACATATAATGCCAGCCGTATATAGCATGTCAAAGAATACCGAGGAATCTGAGAAGCCGATAAAATGTCCTGCGAATAGAGATCCGATAATGGACATCGCGAGAACAGACACAGGTCGAAGAGCTATGCTTTTTGTGGATGAGGTGTCGTGCCTTCCTGCATCGTTTGTATCAGATACCTTCATACCGGCAAGTATAAGCAGGGGGCTTATTGGCTTGACTTTCGGGGGCTTGTTAGCCTTGATAACGTATTTAACGTCTTCTTTGTCGATTACACCCTGTCTTCCAAGCTCTTTTATCTCATCATTACGAAGGTTACTATAGGTGTTGCGCCATTTATCTATTGAGATTCGCGTATGATTAACTATAATCGCGATCCGTCTCTCCTCACATTCGCGTTTATACTCCGATTTGCAATATTCTATAAACTCGTCGAACCTTTCAAGTCTCACGCATGCGGAAAGCCTTTCCCAAGTTGAGCAGTTCGTTTTATACGCGACCCACCCGTCTTTTTTGACCTTCTCTGCATAGAAAACAAAGCAGGCATAAGCAAGGGTTGAGGAAACGGTATTGATGAATAAAGACGACCAAAACTCGGGCGTGAACGGTTGAGCAAATCCAATTCTAAAAAGTCTTGAAAGGACCTCGAATACGATGTTCGCTATAAGGATCAAATACGGGAAATATCTTATAATGAATCCACGTGCCTTAAACATTATATCTTTTGACGTGCTGTCAAATCTCTCGAACATATTATTGTCGCCCATAATTACGCCTCCTTACTTTCTAAATACTCCGCCGTAAGATCAAAGGTACATCCGAGTATAAATATCGGGATAATCTTATAAAGGTATCTTGTAAGCGATATAATGAATTCAGAAAGATAACCGACGATCAGTGAGAATATAATCAACGGTACCGCTTTTAATACTGCGAGAACTACGGCTCTTTTTATGCTCTTGTCCTGTGCCTTGATACGCGATTTAAGTTTCCCAAGGCAAACAAAGCCAAATATTGACACGATAATAATACCGACGGTCGTCAGCCCCTCACCAATCTTACCGTGGACAAGAGGGGAGACGAAGCCGAACAAAAGGAGGGGAACAACAACCTCGAGGATAAAGCCTATTACGTAGAATACCTTAGGCATCATCTTCATCTCGATCACCCCAATCTGATAATATGGTCTTCTTCCGCCTTGGTCTCTGCTATAATAGCATCAAGAGCAGGAGTCTCTTCTTTTGGCATAGCCGCATCTGCATCGGCAATAGCCTCCGCGACCTGTTCAACAACAGTCGCAACGTCGGATGTGATCTTTTTGGAATTGTTTGCAAGCTTGATGATCTCTGTTCTTGCGTTGGGAGACTTAATAAGCTGTGTGACCGTAAGAGTAATCATAGCGGTCATCTTATCGTATTTTTCCGAAAGCTCTGCGTTCTGCGCCATAAGCTCAGCGTGTTTCTTCTCGTATTCAGCCTTAATGCTTTTTGTCGCGTCGCTCAAAGCCTTTTCGGTCTCATCCTTTGTTGCTTTCCCGGCGATAAAATCCTTTAACACCGTAAGACCGTCAAGGATCTTGGCCAAGCTTTTTCGAATTGCATAGATCAAGGCGAGAGCACTAAGCACTATAAAGCCAATTTTAGCCCAAATTTCGCCGTTTGTGATAAATCCAAGTATTTGGTCGTAAATCTCATCCCCTGCGTTTTTAGATAGGTTTTCCTCGCTTTCAGTAGGGATACCGGCGACATCTTCGGGTGCTTCCGTTTCTACCTCTACAATGGGAGGCTCTGCTGTTTCCTCGCTCTCCGCAAAAACGGTGGGCGTAAATAAAGCAAAGATAAGGACAAGCGCGGTCAGTATGAAGATTATTTTTTTCATTTTTTCTTTCTCCTTGATTTTAATTGTTTTGGATGAGATCGTTAATCTCTATAATGGCTCTTTTAAGAGTAGCGACTTCTTCTTTGAGTGCAACGATCTCGGGGATAACTACAAAGCCGGCATCAATCTGACGAACACAGAAGGGCTCAATCTGCCACCTTCTCGCAGGCTTGCCCCTTACGGAAAGAGTGAGGCTTGCCTTGACCTCTCCGGGGATAGTGAACATTTCCGACACGTCGATAGGCTCTTTGTTAACTTTGTACTGTTTCTCCGTGACACCGTTAGTAACCGTCAGCGTGAGCGTTCCCATCGCGAGAGGTGTTCGATAAAATAAGAGCTCCACGGTGTCGGGGAGCTCTATTACTTTGTCGTGCTTTAAAAAAGCATCTGAATATAGCGTGAATTCTATGAGCATTTGTAAATCTCCTTGTATCTTAATTTATGGCTTGTTCCAAAGCAACTACACGCGCAAGCAATTCATCATACATATGCTTTGGCACAACGTCCATAGAATTGGTAGGGTCCGCTCCTATAGTCGCTCTTCCGTCGCCCCACGATACAAAGCCATTAGATCTGTGGTTTGTTCCCGTACCGTTTCCTACAATGAACCTTGCACCCTCGTTCGAACTTGTATTTTTTGCGCCGGGAAGAGGTGCATTGAAAGCACCCACGATGAACTGGAAACAATTATCGTTTCCACTTTCCCGACTAAATGTGTCAAGAAAGAATCCTATACCCTGAGTAGCGTAGGATTTAATGTGCACACCTCGACCGATACCCAGTCCATAATGTGCGCCTTCATCAACCACGCAACTTTCACCGAGTGAAAATGATGGGGAACCTTTTGCCTTAGCATCAATTCCCCACGCTATAGAATTTGTTTGAGTAGCTTCGGCACCTGAGGTATTGCTGCAAAGAGAATTTGAATAAGTTGCTTTTCTGAAAGGAAGATATCCAAGCCTTACAAGGCTATCGGTGTTTACAGGATCTACGTATATTTCCGCGTGTCCGTCCTCAAAAACTACAAATGCGTTACTACGGGATACGATACCATTGGGAGAGCCTTCGGAATACGATAATGCACCGTTTCCAATTCTGAATATTGATCCCGACTTAGATGCGCTTGCTCTACCAAATACAGTCTCGAAAGGATTTGTAACGCTGTTAAACATTCCGGCGCCAAAACCGCACAAAGCATTTTCTTCAACCGTAACAGTGTTTCCTGTACCAAATCCATGGTCTCCTCTAACGGTTACTCCCGCTCCTCCAACGGCAGCACATCTATCGCCCAAAGCTTTCATATAATAACCTACCGCTAACGATCCGTACCAAGCCTCGCAACCTCTTCCGAATGTGGTCGAAAAATCACCTACGGAAAGATTATCTCTACCGGCTGATATCGAGTGTCTTCCTGTTGCAATATTTCCGGATGTGCCAAAAGATACCGCATCCTCCGAGACAACAAGCTCGCCTTTATCAGCTTTAAGAGGAACAGAGAAGCTGTAACGGTCAATGTACGTGTCTGCCTTTTGGATTTCAGCTTTAAGACTGCTGCCTTCAAGGTCGGCTTGGCTTGCAACCTTCGAAAGAGCGGCGGCAAACGTATTATCGTATGTAATTTCATTGCCGTTAATAGCAGTTATTGTACCGACATTGTCAAGGTCGTAAGACCTCATTTTTAATGTAAATTTATCACCGACCGCATAAGATAACGTGATATCTTCAATTACGTTGTCAAGTATCTCGGTAGAGATCTCACGAACTTGGATTTCAGTTCCGGTAATTTCATTATTTGCAGTAAGATATATTTTTTTGTCAATAAGATCGATTGCTTTGTAACGATATCCAAGACAACCGGCAACAGATGCATTAAAGGCAGCGCATCTATCACCAAGAGCCTTGGCTCCTGTTTTGGATTGCTTAACGGAATCATCTCCCCTTCCTTTTATTACGACAGGATCAATGTCTCCTACTTTGTTTTTGAGATCTTCGATTTCTCCATTATATCGATCTAAAGTTTCTGATACTTCAACTCCAAATTCCTTTAACAAGACGATATCGGTTTTCATATCGTCAAGGTCAGCAATCTCACCCTCTACATTATTAAGTCTGTTTCTTAGATCTTCTATACGAATTTCGTGAACAGCCACGTCGTCTCTAAGGTTCAATAAAAGAGTATTGCAAGTGCTCAAAAGATCGAGCACTTGATTCCACCCTTCGGGGTCTTGGGGCATAATGTAAGGTGTACCTCTGCCTATATTGACATTAAGCGAGGATGTGGTCTTGATTACACCGTCGCCTGTGGCTATGAGAAACTGCAGAGAGAGGTTTCCACCGTATTGTGTAAGCGGAGCGTTGACCTTAATTCTCCACGCGTTGTAGCCGATATTTTCCGCATTGTAGAGCTTGTCAGAAAAGCTTTCCAAAAGCTCTAAAGCAAACGCGTGATCTCCAAACGGCGTATCGGGATCCGTAGATATCCTCGGAGCGATAATCTGACCGTTAGGAAGAGTGATCGCAACGCATACCACCGATTGACGAGGAAAGGGAGCTATCAGGACAAATTCATCCGCATCGGAAGAGCCCTGATAAATTGGTGAGGGCACTACCGCGGTAATAGTGCCCTTGATGTCTGATAAAAAGATCATTTTTTATCTCCTTTTTGTTCTAAAATATAAAATACGGTTTATTGGATTTCCAGAGCTGTTTAAAAGGATCTTACCGCCAAGCAAGATCTCACCCCCTTTGGTTGTATTTATCGTAACCTCTTCACCGTCATCATCGGTATATTTTTCTGCGACCGTGGTCCAAGGCATAGCTATGCACCAATATTTGAATTCATCTGAAGGAAGGGGGAATTCCTCAAAGTTGATAGTTATAGAGGATTCGGAGTAATTTAGAGCAAAAGATCCGTAATTTAAAAGATCGTCTGTGTCAATATATTTACTGAGCTTGTTTATGGGTGTTTTTGACACATATAACGTCGGTGTGTATTTGTGTTCATCTTCGGTTGATATGTCATCAGGAATGCCCGAATAATTTAAAAATCGGCATCGTGCGGCAAGCTCCGAACCGATTATAATATCATCCTCGGTTGTCTTGAACTCGGCTTCAATATTAAATCCAAGGATCTCTCGATTATCTTTACGAAGTCTCAGCATAGGAGCTTCTGCAATTGAGTATGAAAGCAGGGGGGAGTTTTCGTTAAGATGAGTTACAGGCATTATCTCACTCGGTGAAAGGTTGCCATCCGGCAGATCAAACGGCAAGACATACTCCGAACGTGAATTAACTCCATCCCTGATGCAGAGCAATATTTTCGCCCAATATATACGACCGAAGTAATTTGTATATGGAACGTCATTCTGCCAATATCCTGTTATTTCTCCTTCAGAAATATATTCAGATCTATCACCGGCAGAGTAATTGTCCTTGAATTTTAATGCAAAATGTACGGTATTTCCGAATGCTCTTCCTATAATCGGTAGAAGAACGGGCTTGTTTAAATTATTACCGCTTTTTGTATATCCATAAAAGAGCGAATAACCAACCTTGTATGATTCGCCTTCGTTAAAGGTGAAGGCGTCAAGAAATCCCTTCTTGCGCTTAAAGTATATATTTACATCATCCTGCATCGTAGGATCAGAGGTTATAACGATACTTTCCTTCAGTAGGATATCTCTGTTAGTTGCCTGTCTTTCCGATATCTCGTACATACGTTTAACAGAGCTTACACCAACGTATTCGGATATGCGGTTATAATCTTTTGAAAGCCCGAGAGTGCATTTAATAAAGTTAGACATATATTCAGTGTTTACTGCCGATATAGAGTAACCTTCGAGCATCATACCTACTTTTGGTATCTGACTTCGTAAAGATAACATATACGTTTTCTGCATCTCAACATTTCCAAGCCTTGCCGCAACGCCCTTCATATTCTCACCGAAATACTGTGTCTCGATCAAATTCTCATTCTGATTATAGATCTGAGTATATGGCGTGTCGCCTGATATGTAATATTGCTTTCCGTGTGAGACGAAACCGGGAGCAATAGGCTTGTAGGTTATTTGAAAAACAAGACGCGCAGGCCCGGGACCATTGCCTAACGCAGTACCACTTGTTAACTCATTATATACAACTTGAGAGCTTATGTTATATTCAGTAGCTAAAATATTTACAATTGTCCATGGTGAATAATTAGCTGTGCTTTTCTCATCAGGGGGCTGATAAAATAACCCGTGTAAGCCTTTTTGTCCAATCGTGTAATATAACGCGTAAGATTTTGAAACCGGATACGCTCCTCCAAAGCTTGACAAGTTTGCACCGTACTCCGTAGCTTCAAATATGTATTTAGTTATATCTCTCGGCTCGTATGTCCATCCGGTGCGGTTATAATTAACTACACCGCATACTACATTTTCAACAGCATATATAGGAAGATCTGTCTTGACGATACCGTTTTCCTCATTTATCCTCACATACATAGTTTCGGATCTTAAAGAGCGGTAAAGACCGTTTCCGGGCTCAACCACAACACCTTTTGCAAAGCCGAGAGAATTAACAAGGTTTTGAGCGTTTGAGCGAATTTCGGTACAATAGGAATTGATATCTGTCCTTAGCGTGTTTGAGATGTAATCTCCCATCGTTACGGTTGTTTGATCTCCAATATCAAGGAAGTGCACCACATTGTTTTTATCGAGCCACGGTTCAGCGTGAATATACGCTCCTATAACCTTTAATTGCTCCCTTAACGTTGCCTGAGTCATTGTGAATTCAGGTGCAATAATCTTATCGTATTTTTCCGCCTGTGATCCGCTCGTATATGCGTTTAATACTCCGTTTGTATACGTTGCACCATCAATAGTAAATTTTGGTGATTCGTTGGCAAATAAAGGAGATGCAAGCTCAAGTATTCTTATCACACAATCAGTGATCGTATATGGTTTGAGGGGAGATATAGATTCGGCTATTTGGATTTGAAACTTTAGTATATAAACATGAGGATCAAAATTTCCTCTGAACTTAAAACAGCACCAATAAACTATTTCAAAATCCTCGTTACTTTCAATTTGTGGTGTCTCATCCCATTTAGCAATAGGATTATCATTGTATATAGCTTGCGTGTATTCTATCTCATTTAAAATTGTTGTCTCAGATGCTTCGTAGTTAGGCTCTTCTTGTATACCATTAAACCATCTTGCCAACTCTTCGCATATTATTTTAGGCTTTGGCAAGAAAATAGTTCCGGAAAGTACCGCTATTGGGACAGAGCATACAAAGTCAAATGCATACTCATCAGGTAGGTATTCATCGTTGGTTCCGTCCCATTCTATAATATCTTTGCCATAAATTCTATTTCCGTAAGGTATAGAGTAGTCCCTTTTTTTCTCGTTTGTAAACGTTATCGAAGGACAAAGATAACCTTCAAGAAGCTTTGTTCGCTCTATCAGATATACCTCGTGGCGGTATCGTCCGCTGCCTGACGGCATTTCCGCGCTGTTATCATTAGCAAGAATGAAGTATTCGGGATCGCCATCCGAAAAGACTGCTTTAAACTCGGTTAAAGGTTTATACGACTTTTGGGAACTAAAAAAAATAACCGTAGCTTCGTCAAGTCTTTCATCAAGCAACTCGCCTGTTGTAAAAGGAAAGACGGCACTAAGCTCTTTCCACTCTGTATCATCTTTAAAATATAAGCCGAAAATGTTTGCCATATACTTTCCTTTCAAAAGAAAAAGAGAACGATCTTACTCGTTCTCTTTATTATTAAGTTTATCAAGCTTTTGTTGGAGCTTTTGTTTTTGTTTTTCTTTCTTGATTTTTTTATTTTGTTTTATTTTTTCTAATAATTCTGTTTTCTTTAATTCAATTTTTGCTCGGATAGCGTTTTTATCCTCTTTTAAAAAGATACACAAAATAAAAATCCCATAAACAGTAACAGCTAAAGTAATCAAAAAATTAAATAAAGTTTTTCGAACAAAATCTGAAATTATTTCATCAGACCTATCGACTATATATTTTGCTTGAAGTTCAAGTTGCTCACTCATATAATTGTAGTCCTTGATTGCAAAATATACAAAGTAAAGCAAAAAAGAAACGATTATAAGAATTATTAAAATAGTTAAGATAATTTTTTTCATCCTACACCTCCGTTTTTTTGAAAGTATAGCATAAAAAGGTGGAAATGTCAAGACTTAGAAATTAGCCTTACCGTATCTGTCTCCGCCTGCACCGGCGCGGATGTTGGCTTGAGATATACCAACGTTCTCGACCTGTCTTTCAAGGTTGATTTGCTCTTTTGCAACCGCGATATCAACTCCCCAAGATGCAGCAGCACCTATTCCGGCAAGTGCAACTAAGTAATTTTGAGTGGCTAATCCACCTATAATAGCAGCTCCTATACCGATCGCACGTTCAGCCGCATTAAGAGTATAGTTCATCTGCTCCTGCCTGGTCACGTTGCCGGTTCTTACTCCTACTTGGCTTATATAGGTTGTAACAACACGATTTGCTATTTTTTTTGCCGCTACAATTCCAAATCCTTTGACAATATTTTTCGTTGTCTTAGCGGACGCGCTTTCGCCGTTAGATGCAGGAGCTACGCCACCGTTACCATACGCGGAGCCGGTTGTATTATTTTTTGAGTCTGATCCCGTCTCATCTCTTATACTGATTACATACGTTACGTCTGCCATATTATACCTCCAAGAGCTCAACAAGTGTACAAGTGTTTGACGGGATATCGAGACCTTGTGCACCCTTACAGGCTTCTCTAAAGGTCATAGTAAATTCAGAAGTATATTCTGAAGGTTCTAAATTATCAAGAACCTTATGCGGCCATCCGAGAGTAATTGTAAGTTTAGGACGATTCTCATTCAAAAGGTATGACGTTATCTGTCTATCAAGATAATCTATCCTATCAGGTTTAACGATACTTACGACAAGCGCGGTACTAATATCAACCGATTTAGATACACTCCTTCTACTATCAGACTGTACATTACTTTCTTGAGTAGTTGTCCTGCATATATCAAGCCTCGAATAAAATATTTGTGTTCGTTCCGGATTTGGATTAGCAAGTGATGTAGGAGGTGTTATATAAAGCTTAACCTTATCTGATGAATATCCAAGTGCTGAAATTACCCAATCAATGAATACCGAGACCGTAAGAGACTCGCCAGCCGACGGTCTTATCTCTTTGGTTCCGGGCGTTACAGTAGAAAAGACACCGACAACGTTGTAAAGCATATTATCATATACTTCGTTATCGGAATATGGAAGGTTAAACGCCGAATTGATAAAGCTTATAACGTAATTTGAGAAGCTTTCTCCGTCCTTTATAACGGTGGCATCAGGTATGAGGATATCAAGCTTCATCGTCTTGCTTAACGTCATTGTTTCTGCGTTAATACCGATCTTGTTATCCTCGATTACAGAAGCAACACAATTAATAAACTTATTTACGTGATTCGCTTCCTTTATAGGCTTTTTGTACTCTCCCTCGTTTTCATAAATCACGAAGCTATAAGAGGTGTTTGGCAAAAAGCTAACAATTTCTGATTCGCTTAGCCTTTCTGATATTTTCTTGATCAGGTCACTATTCGGTATCATTCATTCGGTACTCCTTTAACTTTTCTTGTCCTTCGGGGCTGTCCCAATAGTTTTTATTTTTCCAACGATCCTCGCGTTCTTGATGATCGTATGATATTTCACCATCAAGAAGGCTTGCAATAAGACTGACAACGAAATCGACAGCTTTATCTATCCACTTTTCGTTTGGATTTTCTCTCCCCTTCCACCGAGGAGCAACCCACTTTTCGTTTGTATATACTACGTAATCTATAAGCGGAGAGCAGATTTTTATTTGATATTCGTTCTTCCCTGTTTTTTCCACTTTAATACTATCTCGTAGAGTTCCGGTATCTACGGGAGCAACGGATTTGATGTAATCATAAGACCGGTGGACAGCGAAAATGATATCCCTCTTCATATTATATCTCCCAAGGGTTTTCGACTTGCGTAAGCCTTAACACGTATTCTGTGCCCAAAGGCACCGGGAAAAGCCTTGCAGCCTCTCTCTGCGCCTCGCTGGTGTCTTGCGTAACAGACGTCACTTGACAAAGCCTTCCGTCGTCGAGGAGAAAATAAGATCTCGGGGAGAATATGATCGGCTCTTTAGTCTTAATTGTTGCATTGGCCGCGCTTGTTTCCGTCAAGTTACCGAGAAGGTTCTTATAGTGCCACTCGGTCGGATCTACGTATTCGTAATCAACGTATATCGCGTTAGTGTTTTCTACCTCGTAAAGCTTGTCGCTGTCATTGTCAGGGTCGATGTATGTATTATTAGGCAAGCACTTAAAATAACGCCCTGTATGCGTTTGAAAGTACTTGCCGGTGCAGATGTCTAAGAAATCCATTTAATAACCTCCTTGATAGGTTATCGGAACTCCCAGCTCGGGTACAACGGTCGCGAGAGTTTCCCTCGCGGAATAGTCAACCGCGATCTCTCTTTTGTCTTTTTCCACAGATCGTGAGAGGTCGCCGTTCATTAAGAAATACTCGACCTGTTCAATCATAGCTTTATATATAATCTCACGCAAGGACGGGATGTTTGCTATCCACAGATCCTGCTGTTTGTTGTCATTGTTAAATTTGTGTATGTAGTTGTATATCATATCGCTGACACGGCTTAATACTCTGTTAATTACCATTGTCGCGTTGATAGTCTTGTTTCTTTCGAGCCTTTGGCGTAAGAATACGCCGTTATCTTCAAGAGCCTGTTCAGTCAGCGTATAACGCCCTGTAAGCTCGTTAAACGTCATCCTGTCGTCGGAATACATTTCTTTCCTCCTTGTGGTTATGATAAAGGGGGCACCACAAAGGATGCCCCCCCATCTATTTTTGATTAAATATTAATCTCCGGATGGATCTACTGCGGCACCGGTACCGGCGTCAGCTGTAGCGTTCCTTCCGGTCTGAATGTTGTCGCCGTTAGGACCGGGGACCTTTGCGATTTGTCTGTAACCTATTACAGAGTTGTCAGATCCGTAGATAGGAACAGTGATATAATTAGTGTCAGTCTCGCCGAGAGCTGCTGCAGCATCTGCAGGAGCAACAGGGTAAAGACGAGTATCAGCGGTAAGATTAAGAGTACCGGTAAGGTAATCGTTTGTAAGAGTAGCCTTACCGATTACGTACGACTTTCTGAACGCTTCATGACCCCAAATATTAAGAGGCTGTGCAAGAGCACCGCGGAACTCGGTAGCATCTACAAGCTTAACGCCAAGATCTACACCGTCGGACATAGCAGTAGCATCAAAGGATACTGCGATAGCGTCAACGTTATCAAGAGCACCCTTAGTGAGGCCAAGATAAGCCTCTGCAAGTGTCCAGATGTAATCAGGTGCAGACTGGAAGTGGAAGTTCATAGCATAACCCTTATAACCGGTACCGACGTAATCTCTGTCCGACATTCTTACGTCGAGGTCGTAATTCTTCAGCATCTCCTGTGCAAGGTCTCCACCAAGCATAATAACGCCTGAATTACGGTTAAAGATACCGTTAATGAAGCTCGGACGTCCTATGATAGTTCTTCCCTCCGTGGGGAAGGTGAACGCGCCTCTTGCCTGGTCGCCGTTGTCGAGCTTGGAATTAAGGCTGTTAATGAGGGTTGCGTAAGCGTTCTCGGCAGTAAGATCACCCTCGTTAACAAGGTTGTCGCCTGCGTTGAGAGAGCGGAAATATGCGTATGCGATAATCTCTGCAAGCGTAGAAGCGTCGCGGTCCATAGCTACACGATCAGCATACTGCGCGATCTTAGTCGACATAACGTCGAGAGGTACGTACTCACGGGAGAGATCGGGGAACATCATCATCTGGTCGTTTACCTGATTGAGATATACCATAAACTCATCGTTCGCGGGCATAATCGGGGGCTTTACGTTGATTACTCCTGCATTACCGGGAGTGCCGCGTCTGCCACCGTAGGAGGTAGTTCTCGAAGAGAAAGGAAGGGGGGTGTTGAGCATTACTCTCGTTGCACCGTTTCTCTCCGGATTTGCGGTGTATTTACCCGTTACGGACTGACCGTCACGGAAAATACGTTTGATGTAGATAGTTTCTGCGATTGCTCTTGACAGATTTACATTTACCATAGAGCCGTCGATGTAGAATCTACCGTTTGCGTCGGCCTCGGCTGCACCGAGACCCATAAGTGCGGACGTGGTAAATTTGCTTGCCACGCCAAAAGTGGATACTGTAGGCATTGTTTAAATTTCCTTTCTTAGGTTTTTATTGTTTTTTGTGTTTACGAATAAATTGCTTCAATCTCAGCAATTGTCTTTTTGTCCTTGTCGGACGCCGGTGTAGGCTCTTTCTCTTCGGGAGAAGGCGTTACAAGACCTGCCATAGCTTTTTTTACCTCTTCGGTAACCGCCTGTCTTATAATCTGCTCAAGCGGAGTAGCAGCGTTTTCGGAGTGTTCCTCGTGGTGCTCTTCGGAGTGCTCGGCGCCTTTCGCTGTCTCTTCGACCTCGTCGACGTCCTTTGCAATCTCTTCGCTTTCCTCGTTCTTCTCCTCTTCCTTCTCGTCCTTGGTCCTGGGATCCTCTGTACGTTCCTCTTCAATTTTGTCGATTTCTCTCTCGTCCTCGGCTTTGTAGAGGTCGTCCATTTTGTCCTTGACCTTGGCGCGCTCTTCCTCGGGAAGCTCGTCTATGCCCTTGAGTATTTCGTCAAGTGTCATTTGCTTATCCTCCTTTCTTCGGGATTTTTTGCTTTTTCCTAAAAACCACATATTAATATCCTTTCGGGTTTATAGTAAACTTGTACGAGATGTGTAATAGGCTCTACCGTGTTTTTGTGAAAAATCTATATATTTCTTATTCCACAGCAATGCTTTTCTTTGAGCGGCAAAAAATGCTTTAGGGTCCGCTCCTTTGTACATCTCTGCTTTTGTCCGCCACTCTCTCACCTTGCGCTCCATATGCCGCTGTGTCTGATCTATGCGGTATTCTCGCTCCTCGATCTTCGCGCTCACAGTAGGGAATGAATAATGATCTTTATAAGGTACCAGATAATGTCGGCAATTGAATCCGAGTAATCCGTTAAACCATTTACCATTCGGAGTCAGAATGTCGGTTGCTTCTTCAATAGGCACGTATTTTCGTCCGTCAGGCGTTGTTCCATACGTGCCGTCAAGTGAATAGACACGCCCTTGCCAAGGTCTGCAACGTTCAGAGCAATTCGCGTGACTCGAAGCTATAACGAGGCGAACACCGGCTTTCTTAAAGGCTTCTATCTCGTCTATGTGTTTTTTATGTCTTACTTCTCTTTCGGCTCGGTTGCGTAATGTTGAACGCCTCCCGAGATAATCTTCGCTTTCAGGATCAAGAGCTTCTTCGCTCGCCATACGTTCGAGTACTGGTCTTACATAGTCTTTGATATACCGCTCGTGCCAAATGTTAAGCGCATTTCCAAAGTTCAAAATTTCCTTTTTATCGTCGGTTGGGATCGATGGAGTTCGGTTTATTATTTTCCTTGCCTCTCTCGGGCTCATATACTGCCCGTATTCCTTATCAAATCCAACGTTTGATTGTTTACTCTCCAAAAGCGTTGATAGTGCGAGAAATAATAAAAGACGGGAGCTAAGCTTTAACTGCTCAGCTATCCGCCTTTGTTTTTGATAAAATTGTATAAGAGAATATAACGCGACTTGCTTTAAGCTCGGTATCTCTATAGTGTCGAGAACGCTATGTATTATTCCGTAAACCTTTCGATCTAACTCTATAGGCTGTGTTTTGCGAAAAAGTGAGTCTTTAACGGCAAGCCGTATCAAACTTTCGGCTTCAGTTAAATTCGCCGCTTGACGGTTTAACGGATCTTTCGTTATCTTCATTGTAATCACCGAAGCCCTCCGATCCTATCGGAAAGTTAAATGCGCTTTCCTCTTTGCGCTTTGCTTCAAGTTCAGCGGCCTTTTTCTTAACCTCTTCCTCGCTCATCTCGGGCCATCTCTTCTTTAAGTAATCCTCTATAATAAGCAGTCCGCCCTGATAGTCTCTAAAGAGTTCTTCGTTTTCGCGAGCAGAGTTAGACGTGGAGCGTCCCCATTGTATTGAGACCTCACCTTCGTATCCGTAGAAGTACGCAACGTCTGACAGCATAGCGTTAATAGCTCTGTTAGCGAGCTCTCTCTTATTGCCGACGGTCTTTTCTTCTACACCGCCCTCGGCGTTGATTTGGTCGTCGGTCTTAGTTCCGCCCCCGGCAAGATGCGCGGCAAGAGTGGATGCAGCTATACCAAGCTTGCCTGCGAGCAGTTCTATGTCTGCGTCGCGTATAGATTGACGTTCCTCTGCTCTTAAGCTTGGTTGTATAAATGTCGGTTGTATAGGTTTACCATCGACAGTCTGATCACCGATTTGCGTGTAAAAGTCCTCTTCGAGTGGTGCAGTCTCGTAATTAATAGCTTCTTTAAAGCTTAATCCCTCGGTAAGCGTACCAGTTACGCCGGGAACAATACGGCTACCCATATTCTTAGGAACAAGACAACGTGAACGACCCATATATTGATCAACTTGCCCCTGGGTATAGTTGTAGTCTATCGAGTAGAGAATATCGAGGCATGTGTGAAGCGAGCTGTCTGAGTAACCGGGCATATCCGCAAAAGCAGAGGCGCGAGACTTGTTACGAACGTTGTAAACGCCGATACCACGCATCCTCTTTGGCATATGATACCATTTGCCCGGCTCTATTGCTCCGTAACAATAATCCCATTGCTCAGAGATGCAAGAAGGTACTTTTCGCATCCAGTTTTGTCCCCATGAGGGAGAGAGAATCGGAGATGCAGAAGCAAGACGCACACGCCAATACGCTTTTCCATCCTTTATTGCCCTTATCTCTTCGGTATAATATGCGCTTTCACCGGCTAAAAAACGATTAAGAATACGTACACTTGTAACGTGTCCCGTGCGCCCTATTTGAAATGTAGCACGGTTAATAGGGATTACAAAGGGATAGAGCTCTCCGCGAACAGGAGTAAGCACTATAAGACAGTTTCCTCCGGCATTAGCTTCAAAAAACATCTCATTAAATACGTTAGTTAAATCATCTTTTTGCCATTTTTCCATAAAGCTTTGTGTATCGGGTAAGGATGAATGAATCCTGTAACTTCCCGACATGCATAGCTTCGTTAACAGCTCACAACAGCTATAACCCATTCCGGTAGAGAAAAAGTCTTTTTGATGAAGTTGTGGCACAAATCCGCGGCTCCATTGCAACCACTGTTGTATAAATGCAATGTAATAAGTCTTATATGCAGGCGATATCCTGTCTATATAAACGCTGTCGAGGACAATATTCTGCATATTTTGCCATCTTGCCTTAAACATAGGCGCGAATAGTTTACGCGAGGGGCATTTAGTTGCCGCTGTTGAATAATTATACATTTTTGTTGTTTACCTCCTATGCCGATATAGGCACGTTGAAATAAAGCTTTGTTGCGTATTCGAGAGAGTCTATCGTGTCGTCTCTCTGTTGCTTTTTAATGTCTCCTGTCTTTTCATCGAAGACGTAATTCTCGATAT
Organism: Eubacteriales bacterium; assembly: GCA_045652665.1. Taxonomy (GTDB): domain Bacteria; phylum Bacillota; class Clostridia; order Oscillospirales; family CAG-272; genus UBA1740. Next base: position 27,155 of record JAZRUS010000057.1, read on the forward strand.
CCGCAATAAGTATCGAGGTAGTGACCTCTGGTCCATCATGGAACAGAAGCAACCCCTCGGAGAGCATAGAGCGAACGCGCTTAACGTCGCCCATTATAGATTTTTGAGTAACAAGGCAAGTATCTTCGCCTGTATCCTCGATAAATTGAAGTCTTAACATTTGTCCGCCCTCGGCACATTCAAAGATCCAACGTCTTTGTACGTATTGCAAAAACGGAAATCTTGCATTACAAGATGATAAATAATGTTGAAGATGGCGTGAAGTTTCGGCCGGGGATTGTTGACCGATCTTGAGCGGATCTATTTCAAGACAGTCAAGCACGACCGCCTTACCACTTCGAAGTATAGCAAGACACGTAACGCACGTTGAGTCGTTCACAGTACCCTCATCGAGCCCGTATATTACCTCTGTTACGCGATCATTCCTGTTCTCGTTCAGATACTGCCAAATATTTATAACGTGCTTATCGCGTGAAAATTGAGGGTATACCATACCCTGAAAGTTTACAGGCTCGCCAAGATACCAATAACGGTAGTAATCCGGATCGTCTCTTTTAAATTTAAGTATGTCCTCTATAACTCGTGGAGTAAGAAGTCCCCTAATATCCTCCCAGGTTGCATAGATCCTTGAAGCTCCGTTTTTGACCTTATCGCCAAAATACTTATAAGCCCAGTGAGATTTATTCATTGGAGGATTATACGCGTATACCATCTTAGCCGACGGTAACAAAAATCGCGCAGCTGTAGATTGCCAAGCTGTTATATGATTGAAGTGCTTGACCTGGTCCGCCTCGTCGAGAATACACATAGCAAGCGTCTTGTATTGCGGTGTAAATCCCTTTGTAGCGGTCATATCGTCATCAGTCTTACCGTTTACGCTGTCAAAGTAGCAAATAGCACCCGTCTTCTTGCACTTAATCCTAAGCGGTGAAAGTGTCCATGTAAAGAGTTTCTCCACACCCATTATTTGAGCGGTGGATATCATAGACGAAAAAATGGTATCGCGGATGTCCGATCTCTCGGCTCTGCAATACCATATATTATTGAATTTTGACAACATCATAAGCATGAGCGCTACGATTTCGTTTGACGTAGATTTAGCCGTACAACGCCCCGAACCCTCGACAACCTCTTTAACGGTTGCATCCACGAGCGGAGCGTACAGCTCACATACTTTTACCATAAGTTAACCCTCGGCAGGCTTCGAAGTGTCACCGAACATAATCTGAACGTTAACACTTCCGTCCTCGCTCTCTTCCTCCGGGTGGTCCTTCTGGCCGAGATATTGCTTGCCTAAGAATATAGCCATAGCAGGGTTTGACTTAGCAAGCCTGAATTGACTTCGCCGAAGTGATGCCTTACCTTCGCGCGCGCCTTTTTTTATGCACTCCGAAAAAACAGGAGCGTTAAGCTCGCTATGAAGCGTTTCAACGGTGGTATCAAGACAAGCCGCGATCTCCTCATCGGTACACATCACCTGCGCAAGAGCTATGATAACGCGCATTCCCGTAGAGTTGAGCTGCAGCCTCGGTCTTCCCCTTCCGTGTTTTACCGTATCGAAGCAGGATGCAGGAGTAAACTCGTCTAAAATAGCATCGTATTTATTTTTATTGTTAGCACTAATATTGCTACTATTATTGCTATCACCACTATTACTCTTACTCATAGTATTAAGTATTGCTATCCCCCTTCTCTACAAGGTATTAAGGTATAATAAAAGCACCCTACCGTTTAAGTAGAGTGCTCGTATGTTTAGTTGTTAAGACTGGTATATATTCTCTATACTCACTTTTTGTAGCCATTCTTGTATAGGTTTAAATGTAACAAAAAACTTTCGCACTTGACTTTTATAACCTCTACCAAATGCCGTATTGTCTTGTTCATCATAAAGCTCTTTAAAGACTTTTTTCAAACTGTCTGTGTATTCAATACAGGAAATTGCATAATCAGAGTTAGTAACATCTGATGTTGCTTTTTCGTCACCGTACAAATCAACAATTTCATCTATACGACTTGTAATAGCTTCTCTCAAACATTGATTTGCTAAATTTATACCGGAGTTATAAAGATTAGTATCTGCTTGGTCGTTTAAATTTTCTTTAATAATATTTAACCGACGAATAGTTTCACTTACTACAATATTCACTTACATCCTCACCTCTTTCTTTCAAGATGTCTATTCGTTCTTGTATAGCGATTTCATGTGCTTTAATTTCTTTTTCCCAAAATTGAACAAGACCCTGTTTTCTTATATCGGATAAATTTTCCCAACCTATGCAATGATTTTCGGGACTGTTGATTTTATCTCTATGTTCGCTTAATCTTTTCAATTTTGACCTTATACCTCTTCTTAATTGAATAGAAGGTTTATTTTGCAATCCTTTTTCAGCAAAGAAATCAAGACCTATTTTGAAGTTTAGCAGAGGTTTATTTGACACTCCTGCTTTATATAGGTTTGTTCCACTTTTCTCTGCAAATAGTCCCTTATCATCGTGCAAATTTCCTTTTCTATCTATAACCATTATACTACTCCTCATCTTTATTGTCAACATAAAAAGCACCCGGAATTACCCGAGTGCTCTCTTTTATTGGTGCCGCCTTATACCGTACGCCAATACGGAGGTTATTGTGGCTCGTCTCCGAGTGGCATCGGAGCAACCTTGCTTTTTATGAAAGGAGGTTGATATGTCAAGATGCACATCATTCGAAGAAGGAACAGTCGTCTTCGTTGGATGCAGAGGCGAGGATCGAACTCGCGACCTCTTGGTTATGAGCCAAGCGAGCAGCCTGCTGCTCCTCTCTGCTAAAGTATGCTTTCTTCCATACTCCTTGATGATACCATTATAACACAGTTTTATTCTCTTTTTTTCTCATCTTTTCTCTTTTTTTCTCATCTTTTAAAAACAGCCTAAAAAAAACCTAAAATCACTCAATATTTTTCATAAAATCGTGCATAAAAGGGTCAGGAAACCGAAATTCCCTTGAAATATATAGATATATATGGGGTTCAAGTCCTTCTGCCCCTGCCAAACGAAAAAGCCTTGAAAATACTGAATTTCTCAGCATTTCCAAGGTTTTTTTGTTTTCTTAGTTTGTATTATTTTGGAATATTTTGCCCTATTTTGGAAATAAAAGAGGGTCAAAATAGGGTCAACATAGGGTCAGACAATTACAATTTTATAATGTCTGCCGCTTCTTGCAACCGTTCCTCGCGCACTTCGTTGTATATATCCAAGGTTGTAGAAATGTTTTTATGACCTAAAATTGTTTTTAAAACTTCCGGTGCCACTCCCGATTTTACTGCCATTGTAGTGAATGATTTACGTAGCTGATGGAGTGTTGCAGTTACCCCGGTGCTTTCTTGAAACTTTTTATAATTTACTCTAAATGCCTTTTCGCTCAAAGGACGCTTGCCGCCAAAAACGTATTCGTTAGGCGGTCTTTTTTTGTTTGCGAGAATTTTGCGCAACTCTTTCAGTATTGGGACCTTACGTTTGCCTGCCTCTGTCTTAGGCTCCTTGATGTTAGTGCCGGATCCGTACCACACCGAACGCTCGACAGTTATTATGTTGCGCTCCAGGTTAACGTCACTCCATTTTAAGCCGATAAGCTCACCCTTACGCAAGCCTGTACAAAGCGCAAAAAACGGCAATAGCCATTCTTTAGAGCTTGACTTTATTTTTTCCTCGTCTAATACAGATGCTGCAGTCCTTCGCTTTTGTGGCAAGGAACGCGGTAGCTCTGCTTCTGATGCAGGGTTAACGTTTATATATCCTTCTGTTATTGCATAGTGAAATATACGGTTAATAACTATCTTATGATTGAGTACTGTCTTTTTTGCATAACCTAAATGAGCAAAGCGGTTTAGCTCCTTTGTTACATCTGCTGTAGTAATGTCTTTAATTCTGTCACCGCCAAACCACTCTATAGCGCGCTCGTATGCTTTCTCATACCCTTTAGCAGTGCTCGGGGATAGTTTTTCAACCTCTACGCGCCACCACTCGTCAGCGACCTCTGCGAACGTAGGGCCTTCCTCCGCGCGCTCTTCGTACTCCATTATCTTTTTAAATAGCTCGCGCTCCGTCTTGGCGTAGAATGTTACGCCATTTACCGTCTTGCGGTATCTTCCATCTGAACGTTTTTTCATTTATTATGTCCTTGTTTTATTTTAACGAGTTTTTCCTCTAACTTGGCACGCCTTAAGGAAAAAGATTTTTTGTCGCTATCCCAAACTTTATACCTCTCACATAGCTCGCAAATTTCTATCGCTCTTTCTATCTCGTTTTCACGTTCAAGTATAATAGCTCTTTTGGTGGGTGTCACCATGTAAAAAGGTATACCCATTGTTTTGCATAGATTGGCTATATTTGAGATATCAATATCGCAAATATTTTTAATTATGTCCATACATTCTTGATTATCTCTGTGCTGATAAATATGATCCAATACAGCAAGTATAAAAAAATGTTTTTTTGAAGCATCTTTTATGTCGTCATATTTAGCAAGTTGCTCAATGATCACTTTCTTAATATCCATAAAATGCTGCATCGAGATCAATTCTACAATCTGTGTTATGGTTTTTTCATGATTTAAAACCTCTTCTTGATAATTCTCTACAGGATAAACAGACTTTTGAGAAAAAACAACCTCCTCGTATTTATCACTTTTACCTAAATTACAACGTTCGCAAAGCGTTCGCAGATTTGACCACTCGGTTTTACCGCCTTTTGATACGGGGACGATATGGTCCACGTGTAAAGTAACACCGTCATTTTGAGTAGCTCCGCAAATTTGGCACTTAAAATTATCTCTTTTTAAAATGTCATATCTTAGGGATGCAGACATTTTTGAGCGCTCTTGTTTAATTTTGTATTCTTTGGTTTCTTGAACTGATTTTTGGCTTTTTATGCTTTGTAATGTAGATTCTAATTGAGAAAGATTATATATCGCTGTATTTTTGTAATGATTTCTACCTTGAGGGGATGTATAGATTATTTCACAATAAATATCTACGTGGCGCAGAGGGGGGCGGTGTGTAAGATTTTGAAAGATTTTCTGCTCACGTTTTTGAAATTTCTTTTTAGTAATATCTAGTTGTTGGCATAGTTCCTCTGTGACTGTAGAGGTTAAAGTTTCAAGCCTTTTCAAGTAATAATCATATTTCGTTATGTTGTCCCGGACACATTCTTTTATTATTGAGTATGAACTATAATGTTGATGTACGCAGTTAAAAAAGAAATTTCTAATATTTAGGTTATCAAACTCCCTTTTGTTTTTACACCGATAGAAATGATTAAAAGTAGGGCTATAACTCTTAAAGGCAACCTGCTTGTTTAATTCCATGAGGGCCTTGATTTTATCACTATTATCAACTATTATTTTATCTCTCTTTGAAAGACGACTTATATAGTAGAAAGACTCGTTATTGCAGGTTCTTGTATTGAAATTCAAAAAAACAACATTTATATTATCTTTGAAATCTATTCTGCAAAAAAGCCACATTATTCCAACTAATATAGATATAATTCCTATGATAACAAACAACAATTTCATATAATAGGGAATTATATCACCAAGAAATATACATGGTAAAATCAAACCTGCACCTAGAGAGATAAACCCTATTGGCGGATTCTTAATGAATGCTTCCATTTCCTTTTGAGTTAGTATAGTTCTTCTGCCCATTATATTGTCCTCTCAAAAACTGTATGCTATTAAAACTCTATATATTATTTACCTAACCCAATATAATGCTTATGCACTTCGATTATTTCATCTTTGAGCGAATCAATCTTATTCCGGTATGACTCAACTTTACTTTCTAACACAGCTTTGTCTGCAATCAACGCCTCTTTTTCTGCTATCAGAGCTGCGTTTTCTGTGGTAAGACGGTCCACCTCGTTTTGTAGGGCGATAATATCTTGACCGCCAATAAGCGCACCGGTCTCGCCGAATATCTCACTCCACGTACCGCCGAGCGCGTGAATGATTTTTGATATGAGATCCGCGCTTGGGCGTTTAGACTTTCCGTAAAACACGTTAGTGATGGATTTTTCAGCTAAACGCTCACTGTCGGCTATTTGACCGATTGATATCTCCGGGTGCTTGTTTTTAAGCTCAATAAGGTTAATTAACCACTGTTCTGCGCCATCAGGAATACTAAATAGTCTGTTCAAAGTGTAAATTTGTCCTTTCAAAAGTATAATTTGTCATAACTAAAGTGAAAAAATACCAATATTAAATGCATAATTTGGGTATTGATAAAGTAATTTTGCCGTTATATAATTATCTCACCCGATGCACGGGGGAGAAAGTGAGAATAAACATTATGACAGAAAACGAAATTAAACTATTATCTCTTATTCGTTCGGATAATAATCCATCCGAAGCAGTTGTTGTTGCCATAAGAGTTATTTCCGATTTTTTAACGCAACCTCTATCATTTCAAGAAGCATCCCCTGTTGTTCCTCGGGCACTTCCTTAAATAACTCCAGTAGCTTCTGCTCCCCTTCGCTTAACGGCGGAGGGGTTTGTGTTTTTTCATCTCCTATAATATAAGATAAAGACACTTTAGCAGCGTTAGCTATTTTTTGTAAAGTTGCAACCTTGGGCTGTGTTGGTTTGCTTGTCCTTGGATCATACCCTTTTTCAATGTTATCCAATGTCGTGTGAGCTACATCGCATTTTTGCGCAAATTCTCTCAATGATGCATCGCCACGTAATCGTCTGACGATATCACCAATCTCTTTAGGTGTCCGCATATTTCCCCCTTTTTGTTAATTGTTTTGTTATTATTGTACAACATAAACAACAATGTGTCAATAATGTTGTGCAATATTTTGTGTTGTTTTCGCTTGACAAGATGTAAGGTTTGTGATATAATCTATGTAGTTTAGAAACAACATTACTTCAAAAGGAGCACATTATGAGGAAAACGATTGTAGCAGGAAAAGAAAATCCTACGCCGGAAGACATAGCGGCTTTCTTTCAGGGCGACGGTAATTTTAACGTTGAGGTTGATAAAGGCGAAAATAGCGTAACAGTTAAAGGCGACGGGTTTCTTTTATTCGTAAAAAGCAAGGACCCCGAGACGAGCTCGGAGTCCCCTAAAGTTAGCGACTGTTAATAAAGTTCAAAATACTTTCGTCGCTATGTGCCGTTAAATCTTCTGAACGAAGCCTGTCGATTATAACCGCTCCGTTGGTGCTTCTTCTGCAGTATTCGTTTAAATAGCTATAGAATACATTTTCTATATCCGGGAACGGATTACCGCGAACTTTTAGATTACGGCAGTTTTTAATTTGCTCTTCCTCGTCCTCACGGCTAACTTGAAATACCCAAGCATGCTCGCCTACTTTACGGAAAATATATTTAGCTTCTATTAACTTTTGCTCAATATCATCATCCGTACAAATATCGAGGTTGCAATAAAGCAAAAACTTCACACTCTCACCCCCTTTATGTTGGTTTGTTGGTAACTTATTATAACACAAAGGGATAACATAAATCAAGCAGAGTGACACCGCCTCGGCGGTGGTAATGCACAAGACTCGGTCACAAGTCCGAGCAACAAAGGAGAAAAAAATGACTTACACACTTGAACGACTTAACAAAATGGTAGAGGAGGCGAACGAGAGAGGCGACAATCTCTACCTCAGCTCGCTTACATCCATACCTGAGGGCTTTAATCCTACTGTAGGCGACAATCTCTACCTCAGATCGCTTACATCCATACCTGAGGGCTTTAATCCTACTGTAGGCGGCTATCTCGACCTCAGCTCGCTTACATCCATAC
>JAZRUS010000058.1:0-52248 GCA_045652665.1 Eubacteriales bacterium
TCGTCATCGGTATAGGTTCTGAAGGTGGGATCCTCCTCTGCAAGCTTTGCAAGAGCGATACCCATCTTTTCCTGACCTGCCTTCGTCTTGGGCTCGATAGTGATCTTAACGTGACCGTACTGACCCTTACCACCCGACTGACGGGCATACTTAGTATCCTGATCAACCTGCTTACGGATAGTCTCCTTGTAAGCAACCTGAGGAGCGCCTATATTTGCCTCAACCTTGAACTCACGAAGAAGTCTGTCAACGATTATCTCAAGGTGAAGCTCACCCATACCTGCGATAATGGTTTGTCCGGTCTCGTCATCGGTATAGGTTCTGAAGGTGGGATCCTCCTCTGCAAGCTTTGCAAGAGCGATACCCATCTTTTCCTGACCTGCCTTCGTCTTGGGCTCGATTGCCTGACGGATAACGGGCTCGGGGAATACCATCGACTCAAGAATGATCGGATGCTTCTCGTCGCAGAAGGTATCACCGGTAGTGGTATTCTTAACACCAACTACTGCCGCGATATCACCTGCATAGCAAACGTCGATATCAGCTCTCTCGTTTGCGTGCATCTGAAGAATACGTCCGAATCTTTCGTCGGAATCCTTGGTAGAGTTGTAGACTGCCGTTCCCTTCTGAACTGAACCGGAGTAAACTCTGAAGAAGCAGAGCTTTCCGACGAAGGGGTCGGTCATAATCTTGAAGGCAAGAGCGGAGAATGGCTCGTCATCACTTGCATGACGGCAATCCTCTGCACCGGTCTCGGGATTAACACCCTTGATAGCCTCAATGTCAGTGGGAGCGGGCATATACTCGATAATGTTATCGAGAAGCTTCTGAACTCCCTTATTCTTGTAGGAGGTACCACAGCAAACAGGGATTATGTCGTTTGCGATAGTAGCCTTACGCAGAGCGGCTCTGAGCTCCTCAACGGAAATCTCCTCCTCCATGATGTAGCGATCCATAAGAGCCTCGTCGGTCTCACAAATCGACTCAACCATGTTTCTGCGATACTCCTCTGCAAGCTCCTTCATATCCTCGGGAATTTCCTCAATTCTCATGTCCTTACCAAGGTCGTCGTAATATACGTCAGCCTTCATCTCCATGAGGTCGATGATTCCGCGGAAGGAGCCCTCTGCGCCGATAGGAAGCTGCACGGGAACTGCGTTCGCGCGAAGTCTATCCTTGATCATCTTAACGACGCGGAAGAAATCCGCACCCATAATGTCCATCTTGTTGATGTAGCACATTCTGGGAACCTTATACTCGTTAGCCTGGTTCCAAACCGTCTCAGTCTGAGGCTCAACGCCGCCCTTTGCACAAAGAACGGTTACGGAGCCGTCAAGGACTCTGAGAGATCTCTGAACCTCAACGGTAAAGTCAACGTGGCCGGGGGTGTCTATGATATTGATTCTGTACTTGTTAGCCTTTGCAGCCTCAACATCGTTCTGATATTCGGTAGGAACCCAATAGCAGGTGGTAGCAGCGGAGGTGATCGTTATACCTCTTTCCTGCTCCTGGGCCATCCAGTCCATCGTTGCGGCACCGTCGTGAGTTTCACCTATACGGTGTGTTTTACCGGTATAAAAAAGGATTCTTTCGGTCGTGGTAGTCTTACCAGCGTCGATATGTGCCATTATACCAATATTTCTGGTATGTTCAAGCGAATATTCTCTAGGCATTGAAAAATCTCCTTAATTATATCGATTAGAATCTGTAGTGAGCAAAAGCCTTGTTTGCTTCTGCCATCTTGTGAGTGTCTTCCTTCTTCTTGAAAGCGCCACCCATACCTGCTTTGGCATCCATGATCTCGCCAGCGAGTCTTTCAGCCATGGTCTTTTCACCGCGAGCTCTGGAATAGTTAATGATCCAACGGAGACCCAAGGTCTGTCTGCGCTCTGCGCGAACCTCCATGGGTACCTGATAGTTAGAGCCGCCGACACGGCGAGCCTTAACCTCGAGCACGGGCATTACGTTTTCGAGAGCCGCTACGAATACGTCAAGTGCGTTCTCACCGCTCTTAGCCTCGATCATAGCGAATGCATCGTATACGATCTTCTGAGCAACGCCCTTTTTACCGTCGTACATAATATTGTTGACAAGCTTAGTAACAAGCTTGGAATTGTAGAGCGGATCCGGCAATACATCTCTCTTGGAAATTTGACCTCTTCTAGGCACTGTACTTCCCTCCTTCATTAAAATTATGATATCATAGGTACTCGAATATAAAATTCGTTAGTGCTCGTTTTGCGATTTATATAAAGAAAATCTCTACCATCACAGCACGTGAGCACATTTTGTCCGAAACTGTACCTTATTATTTCTTCGGACGTTTTGCTCCGTACTTGGAGCGGCCCTGTTTACGGTTTGCAACACCCTGAGTATCAAGAGTACCGCGAATTACGTGGTAACGTACACCGGGCAAGTCACGAACACGTCCGCCACGGATAAGAACGACTGAGTGCTCCTGAAGGTTGTGGCCGATACCGGGAATGTAGGATGTAGCTTCCATTCCGTTGGTAAGTCTTACTCTGGCGATCTTACGAAGTGCCGAGTTAGGCTTCTTGGGGGTTACGGTAGTAACCTTGGTGCAAACGCCTCTCTTCTGCGGCGCGCTAAGGTCGGTCTGCTGATTCTTAAGAGTGTTAAGACCCTTCTGAAGAACGGGAGACTTGGACTTATAAGCCTTGTCCGAACGACCCTTTTTAACGAGCTGGTTAAAGGTTGGCATGATTTTCCTCCTTCTTTCAATATTATACAAATCTTCAAATGGGCATAACTCGCCCTTTATATAGACCTGCTCCACTATTTTATCACTTCGCTTTTTGTTTGTCAATACCTTTCACAATTTTTTTCGAACTTTTTTGTGCATTTTTTCGACAGCGGTATAAACATTCTATCAAATAATCCCACGTGCGCGCCCGTAACCTTGACAAAAGCATCCCTTTGATGTATAATTAGCTATATTACTATCTTCTTATCGGGAGGAAAGCATGCCGAGAGTATCCGTTATATCCGGCGCATACAACGCCGCCGGTTGCTACTCGTTTGAAAAATCGATCGAGAGCATACTCAACCAGACCTACACCGATTTTGAATTTATAATTTGTAACGACGGCTCAACGGATGAAACGGCAAGCCGCCTAAAGGAATATGCAGAACGCGATCCGAGGGTTAGGATCATTGAGAACAGTGAAAACCTTGGTCTTGCCGCATCGCTCAACCGATGCATTGAAGCAGCGGAGGGCGAGTTTATAGCAAGGCACGACTGCGACGATCTCGCAGCACCCGACAGGCTTGAAAAGCAAGTGAAGTATCTCGATGAGCATCCCGATATCTCGATCGTCGGTACGTTTGCATACCTTTTCGACGAAAACGGCGTGTGGGGAGAATCGCGCTTCCCCGTCGATATAGAGAAGAAAAGCTTTCTTTTCTGCTCACCGCATCAGCACGGCTCTGTTGTATTCCGCAGGGAAGCTCTCAGACGCGCCGGTGGCTATCGCGTTTCAAAGGAGACAAGAAGAACCGAGGACTACGACCTCTTTATGACTATGCACACCTTCGCGAAGAGCGCGAACATACCCGAATTTCTTTACTATTTCTGCGAGGATAAAAAGACTCTTAGGCGCAGAAAATACAGATACAGAATAGACGAGGCAAAGGTGAGATACAAGGGATTTAAAAAGCTTGGACTTCTGCCGAAGGGCATCCCCTACGTTATAAAGCCACTGATCGTCGGACTTATACCGTCAAGGCTGCTCATCAGATTGAAAAACAAATACTTAAAGAGAAACGTGACTGCTACCGAAAATAAGTAGCATACGCAATTACGAAAGGCACAAAAGATGTTATCAAAGCTAAAGGAACACGGCTTCTTGTTTTCGGAGCTTGTAAAGCGGGATTTCAAGAAGAAATACAAGAGAACATACCTCGGAATGCTGTGGAGTCTTATCTCTCCCCTGCTTACGCTGTTCGTTCTCACTCTCGTTTTCAAACAGTTCTTTGGAAGCGATATGGAATTTTACACGATATACGTATTCAGCGGAAACATAATCTTCGCCTTTTTCAGCGACGCGACGGGCGGCGGCATGACCGCTCTAATGTCAAACGCAGATATATTCTCGAAGGTAAACGTACCGAAATATCTTTTCCTGTTTTCGAAAATTATTTCCTCACTGATAAACTTCGGTCTCACGCTGATCGTTTTCGCGGTATTCTGCATCATTGAGGGCGTCGGATTCAGCTGGTATTTATTCGCTCTTATAATTCCGATAACTTGTCTTATAATCTTCAACATCGGAGTCGGTCTTATTCTCTCCGCTCTTTACGTATTCTTTAGGGATATGCATTATCTGTGGAGTGTGTTTACTACCCTACTTATGTATATGTCGGTAATCTTCTACACTATCGATCGCTTTGAGGAGCACATTCAACGTTTATTCCTATTAAACCCTCTGTACGTTTATATAAAGTATTTTAGAATAGTCGTAATAGATCACGGTATGCCGTCAACCGAATTTACCCTTCTCGGAATCGGATACGCCCTGTTTGCTCTGGCAATAGGCGCGCTGATCTATAAGAAATACAACCACAAATTCCTATACTACATTTAAGGAGGATCAATATGAGTATCACAAACCAAGAACAGCCGATCCTCCGCTGCGAAAACGTTTCCATCCGATATATTACAGGCGATTTCAAGGAGATTGGAATCAAGGAATACGTAGTAAGAAAGCTGACGCGCAATTATAAGGTTACGGAATTCTGGGCTGACAAAAACGTGACCTTCTCTATAAACCGCGGAGATATGCTTGGAATAATCGGCACAAACGGCGCGGGAAAATCCACGCTTCTTAAGGCGATATCCGGCATAATGGTGCCCACCGATGGCAGAGTCGAACGGCAGGGAAAGATCGCCGCGCTCTTAGAGCTGGCATCCGGCTTCGACGGTGACCTCACGGTAAAGGAAAACACCTATCTGCGCGGCGCAATGCTCGGATATACGAGAAGTTTTATGAACGACACCTATCGGGATATCATAGATTTCGCAGAACTTTCGGACTTTGAGGACAGACCCTTCAAGCAGCTTTCATCGGGTATGAAATCAAGACTCGCGTTCTCAATAGCTTCGCTGGTAAATCCGGACATCCTCATTCTCGACGAGGTGCTTTCGGTTGGTGACGGCGCGTTCAGACAAAAAAGCGAAGCAAAAATGAAGTCCATAATAAGCGGCGGAGCAACCACCATTTTGGTCTCGCATTCAATGGAACAGGTACGCTCTATGTGCAACAAGATACTCTGGCTCGATCACGGACGCCAAATCACCTTTGGCGACGACGTAGACGGAATATGCGACGAATACGAGAAATATCTTGAGACGGGCGTGTTGCCCGAAGCCTACGGCAAAAAGTAAAGCTATGGAACGAAAAATGACAAACTACGCCAAAGAGATAGTTGGTCCGGTTATGTACTCCTACACCGAGTGGGTCATAAGCGAGGCTATCAAAAGAGGCATCACGCGCCTATACTTTCTCGCTCGTGACGGCTACCTTCTATACGAGATAGCCAAGAGAATAACGGCGGCAAGGGATATCCCGATCGAATGCAGATATCTGTACTGTTCAAGGCAGTCGCTGAGGATGCCGTCCTATCACATAATAGGAGACGAGGCATACCGCCTGCTGCTGCTAGGCGGGTATTACGTCACTCCGAAAACCCTGCTTGAGCGCGCTATGCTCGATAAGGATGGGATATCAGATATACTTTGCGATATCGGAGTTGAGGATGCGGAAAAACCGCTCTCAGACAAGGAGCTTGATAAGTTCAGAGAGGCTCTCAAATTCTGCAATAAGTATCGTTCAGCCGTTACCGAGAGATCAAGAAGCGCGTACAAAAGTACTATAGCCTATTTCAGGCAAGAGGGCGTGTTCGATACCGAAAAGCTCGCGATCGTGGACAGCGGCTGGACCGGCTCAATGCAACGCTCGATGCGACAGCTGCTCAGAAACGAGGGCTACGGCGGAACAATAACGGGCTTCTACTTCGGAATGTACGTAGACCCGATAGATGCCGAGGACGGCGAATATCTCACCTATTACTTCAACGCATCGCACGGAGCGCGGAGAAAAGCATCCTTTAACAACAACCTGTTTGAATGCATGCTGTCCGCAAACCACCCGATGACACTCGGATACAGGGAAGAGGACGGGCGGCTCGTACCGATCTTCGCACCCGAATCCACGATGGCAAACACCGAGCTTGTAAATGCTCAGATACGCGGAGCTATCGAATACACAGACGCGCGTATCGCAACAGACGCTCCATTATCAAGTTACAATTCATCGGTTAAGAAATGCTACAAAATTCTGAAAAAAGCTATGATGTTTCCCTCTCGTGACTTCGCGGCTCTTTACGGATCTTTCACCTTCTGCGACGACGTCACGGAAGGATATCATATGACGCTCGCAGATCCAAAAAACCGCGCTCTCTTGGGCAACTATATGCTGATCCCGCGAATATTCAAAAAGCTGTTCGGCATCAAACGCGCAAATGCGGGCGAGCTGTTCTGGCCGTGCGGAGTTATAGCCTTCTGCCCCGCCATTCTGCGCCCCTGGTACAGAATGAACGTTCGGGGATGGGAGCTGCTTAAAGCTATCTTACTGAAATGACATATTACATCAATCATATTTAAAGGGGAAACCATGGGAATTCTTAAGGACAAAATGTACTATTGGCTCGTTATCAAAAATCCTTCTATCCGAACCGAGTACCAAAACTATGTCAACACTCATCAGGATGAACATTTCAAAAACAGAGGAAAATCATGGCGACTTCTTCTCAAGCTGAACTGGCATTACAGGATCAGAAGAAAGAAAACGCCCTGCTTTTCAAAGCCGACGCCCAAGGCTGCACCACACGCGGCTTCGCACGCAAGATTGCCATATCTTAACGGCTCGGAATCAGAGGGGTTTAGGAGAGAGGAAATTATTTTATTCACAAAAAGACTACTTCAATACGACGTCGTTTCGTTTGATATATTTGATACTCTCGTGCTTCGCCCGTTCGCGAATCCACAGGATCTGTTCCTCATAACAGGCAATAAGCTTGGGTTAATCAACTTCAAGGCGATACGCTCAGACGCGGAAAAGAAAGCGCGTGAGAAACACCTTGCCTCTGAAGGAAATACCGAGATCAATATTTACGACATATACGAACTCGTTTCAAGAAGAACGGGAATTGACGTCGAGCTTGGAGTCATGACAGAGCTTGAAACAGAAACAGAGTACTGCTTTGCCAATCCTTATATGCAGCAGGTGTTCAAGATGCTGAAGGATTACGGCAAAAAGATAGTTATAACCTCTGATATGTATATTCCGCACGATATGATGGTAAAAATACTCGAAAACTGCGGTTATAAGGACTATGCTAAGTTGTACGTCTCCTGCGATTACAATTGCAACAAGCGCAACGGCGGACTGTTCAAAAACGTTATCCGCGATAATCCCGACGCTAACATCGTTCACGTCGGAGACAATTACGCATCCGACATTCAGTCTGCGAAAAATTGCGGCATCACGTCGGTATACTACAAGAACTGCCATGAGATCGGCAATCCCTACCGTGCAGACGGTATGAGCGACCTTGTCGGCTCCTTCTACGCCGGAATAGTTAACACTCACCTTCACAACGGACTGAAAATCTATAATCCATACTATGAGTACGGATTTATATACGGTGGTTTTTACGTTACGGGATACTGCAACTGGATATATAATAAAGCAAAAGCGGAAGGGGTCGAGAAAATACTCTTCCTTTCGCGCGACTGCGACATATATCAGAAGGTATTTAATCAAATGTTCGACGATATGCCGAACGAGTACGTTTATTGGTCGAGAATCGCAAACACGAAATACTCGATAGAATCCATGCGCGACGATTTTCTTACTAGAATGGTTCTGCACAAAGCGTACAACGTTATCCCCTGCACACTCGGAGATATCCTTGACTCGATAGAACTTTCCACACTGAAGCCCAAGTTGAAGGAAAGCAGTCTTTCCGAAAATACGCTTCTCACCCCTGAACTTATTCAGAAATTCGAGGACTTCGTCATTGAGCATTACGACGAGATAATTGAGGTCTACCGTCCCGAAACTCTCGTTGCAGAGCGAATATTTAAGAAGATAATCGGAAACTGCAAAAAGGTTGCGGTTATTGATGTAGGTTGGCTTGGAAGCGGACCTATGGGTATCAAATATCTCGTTGAAAAAAAATGGAATTTCGGATGTGAGGTGAAGTGCTATATGGTTGGTAGCTGCGTAAGACCCACCGATATGAATATGAATGAGCTTATGCAGAACGTAACCGAGCCCTACATCTTCTCCAGAATGTATAATAGAAATATTTACGATACCCACACGGGAACAAACAAGGGCACTAACAACATCTATTTTGAGCTTCTTACTCAGGCATGCTATCCCTCCTTCTCAGGCTATAACATGAACGGGGATTACATCTTTGACGTTCCTGAAGTTTCAAACTATCAGATGACCAAGGAGATTCAAGAGGGTATTACGGATTTCCAAAAACTTTATTGCAAATTCTCAGAAAATTCAAAATATCTGCGTAACATTTCGGGTTATGATGCTTATATGCCTTACAGATTTGCAATCAGAAACCCTCGTCTCGTTAAGCTTCTGTTCAGCGGTGCATCCTTCTCTCGCGGAGTAGGAGTAAACCTTAAATCTCAAACGCAAGAAACCGTTGGCGACATCTTGAAATCCATCAATCTTTAAGGAGCAGTCATGGTACTATATCAAGTTATTTCAACTTACCAGCTATTGAATGCGATCACACATAAAATGACGGTTCACCCAGATGATGATTGTGTGCTGATCATTTCTAATTGGCTGATCGAAAAATTTCCTCACTATGAGGAACTTAAGAATTTTTTCAAAAAAGTTATCGTCATGGACGCGGAAATGCACCTTAGCGAGAATTATCACGAAATAAATACCCAATATTGCGAAAATCTTTTAAGAGATAACAAGCTGTCAATCACCGACTTCACCGAAATACACGCTATGGGCTACCACTATAATTTCGGAGCCTACCTTTCGCATAACAATATCAAGCATAACTTTTGGGAGGATGCCGCAGGTCTTCTCAGCGCACCGGAAATACTAATAAACATAAACAGAAACAGTTTCCCCGAGCTTGCAAACTTTTGCGAAAAAGAGCATTTGTATGACGGAACGGCGGACGGAATTGAAAAGCGGTACTGCAATTACAGTGCGCAAAAAGAGGGCTTTGATTTCGAAGGCACCGAAGACTTCGACGTTGTCAAGTCCTTTATGTCACTTGACGTGGAGCTTCAAGCGACAGTTATTGCCTTCTTCAGCGACGTTGAAAAAATGAACACAAAGGAAAATGCAGTCCTTATTCTGACTCAGCAGCTCTGTTCGCTTCGCATTATGACCTTTGAAGAACAGGCTCTCATCTATCAGCTTTTCGTTGACTATTTCATCGAGGAGGAAACAATAGTATTCAAGCCTCATCCCGACGATTATATGTTTTACGGCATCCTGTTCCCCGAATCAGCCGTCATTAGAAAGAAATTTCCCGCAGAGTTTCTCCCTGTGCTGTTTACAAACAAGCCCCGTAAGATCGCAACCATATCCTCCACTGCCATCAATAATCTGAAAAATTACTTTGATGAGGTATTCTCTCTCGGTCCGAGATTTGAAAGAGAATACAAGTCTACCCACAAATATAAAATAGCTTACGAATTTAAAAATGAAGTCTGCAAGGATTTTAAGCTGACATCGATAGGTGTTAACGACTCGTACAGGGAAGCGTTTAAGGTGTCCGACAAGAGCGAGAGCAACAAGCACTTCGTGATCGTGGATAAGATCTCCTCTCAGGACGAATTTAAATATGCCGACATCATAGATATGCTGGAAAACTCCGGGGAAAACGATATATTCACATTTATAAATTCAAGCAACGATTATTGCTTCTACGATATTGAGCACAAATCCGTATGGCAACATCTTGTTCCCCTCGTTATAAGCAAAACCAAGATTAAGGACTGTGAATTTTACGAGACCGAGGGAGATGAAATTATCTATATTTACTCCAAGAATCATGCCCTGTTGGATGCAGCAAAGCGCTTCAGTAGCTCGTACGTGCTTCGTCACACCGGACTTGGCGTAGCTACAGTACAACTTGATGACGACAGGCGCAATATAATACTGCTCGAAACATTGCTCGCCGCTACCGAAAGCAGACTCCTTGCGTACGAATCGCTTGACAAGAGTGAAATCAAGGCTGGTATCATCCCAAAAATCGACGAAGCAAAGATCACGGCAATCAGATACAGTGATGAAAACATTTCCATAGAAGATCTTAGTGAAACTCAAAACAAAATGAGAATAATTGAAGGTATAATCCGTTCAACAGAGCAACGTCTGATTTTTTGCACCATATAACGTTAAAAAGTGGAGATTTTATTATGAAAGCAGTAGCATTCGTACCGATAAAATTAAACAATGAAAGATTTCCTAACAAAAATATCACCCCCCCTTCGATTCCGGAAAGCCATTGATCTATTACATTCTCAATACCTTGAAGCAGGTCAAAAATGTTGATGAAATATACGTTTATTGTAGCAGCGAGGAGATTATTCCCTACCTTCCTGATGCTGTTACATTCTTAAAAAGAGACGCATATCTTGACCTTTCCACTACCAGCTTCAACGAGGTTCTCACGACGTTTGCGGAGAAGGTTGAGGCTGATGTTTATGCGCTGACTCACGCAACAGCCCCCTTTATTACAGCAGAAAGCATTTCCTTAGGCGTTGAAAAGGTTCTTTCCGAGGATTACGATTCCGCCCTCGCTGTCACTAAACTCCAGGAATTTATCTGGAAAGACGGCAAGCCATTCAACTACGACGTTGAAAGAATACCGAGAACACAAGATCTTGAGCCGTTATACACCGAAACCTGCGGCCTGTTCGTTTATACGCGCGATCTTATATTGAACAAGAGGCGCAGAATTGGAGACAAGCCATACCTCATAGAGATTTCCAAGATAGAGGCGTGCGACATAAATACAAAGGATGATTTCATGATAGCAAACGCCAAGGTTATCAGAGAAAAATTTCCCTCAGAGCTGACCCCATTTGTTTTCAAAAATCTTCCCAAAACGGTTGCAACGATTTCTTCCACGGGAATACATCCATTAAAGCCGCTTTTCGACAACGTTATACAGTTAAACTTCGAATTTGAGCGCGAATTCACAAAGACACTGAGATATTACGTTGGTTTAAAATTGCTTTCATCCGCAGGGATTAAAACCTGCAAACTTTTCGGTGTGAATGACGTTCTTTTGAATCAACTTGCAAGCGTTAACGATGTTGAAATCAATATCGAGGTAATAACGGATTTGACTAAGCTTGAGTATTCATCTAACACCGCAATTATCACAGATGAATGCAGCCACGAGGAAAAAAATATCACAACTCTTCTTGATTTGAATTTTGCGTTTTATATTTTCCTCAACACCGATAACACTTACGGTTTCTATAGACACGAGAACAAAGAACTATACAATAGTCTTCTGCCTGTAACAATCACAAAAACTATAACGAGAAGCGAAGAACTTTATCTCTCAAAAGACAACGAAGTGATTTGTGTATATTCAACTGATAAGGAGATTTACAACAAAATGAAAGATATGCGCCTTGAAGAAAATCTTGAAAACACCGGTGTGTCTTTTAAAATTGCTGAATTTACGGATGAACAGCTTGAAATAGAAAGACTCAAAGGAATTCTTGCTGCCACCGAAAAAAGACTTATTTATTACCTCAACAAAGAAAAAGAAACGGAGAAAAAATAACATGAATATCATAGCAGTTATTCCGGCAAGATATAAATCAACAAGATTTCCCGGAAAGCCTTTGGCCGACATTTGCGGAAAACCTATGATTTGGTGGGTATACAACCGAGTAAGTAAAGTTGAAGAAATTTCAAAAGTTTACGTTGCTACAGACGATGAAAGAATATACGATGTATGCAAGGAAGAAAAAATGAACGTGGTAATGACTTCCGATAAATGCCCTACGCACCTCGAACGTCTTTATGAATTTTCAACTAAAATTGAAGCTGATTTTTACATCAATATAAACGGCGACGAGCCGTTGATAGAAGCTAAGTGCATAAAGGATATGATTCCCGTCGGCATCGACCCAGATTCAGACTATATGGCAAACGGTATGATGATACTCAAAGATCCTATAGATGCAATCGACTCGTCTAAAATCAAAATTGCCGTTGACTCCCTAGGATACTGTATGTATATGGCAAGAAACGCCATTCCTTTTCCAAAAGGACGCGGGGATTACAAATTAAAGAAATTCGTAGGAGTGCAGTGCTTTTCAAAAAAGGCTCTTGAGTTTGTCAATGTTACAAAACGCGGAGAGCTTGAAAGCATAGAGGACATCGACGAGTTCCGTTTCCTTGAAAACGGATATAAAGTAAAGATGGTGCTCACTGAAGCAAACACAATTTCTGTTGATACAAAAAAAGACCTCGAAAAAGTACGCACCATCATAAAGAATAAACTTGATTCCGGAGAACTCAAAATATGAGTAATATTTCGCTTCTTGATTGCACACTTCGCGACGGAGGATACATCAACAACTGGGAGTTCGGAAGCCACGAGATGAAAAAGATTGTCAAGCATCTCGTAGAATCAAAGGTCGAAATAATTGAAGTCGGATTCCTTACCGATATGCCGCATACAGCTGACCATTCACTCTTTGGCAGCTGCAAAGAAATCGATGCTATATGCAAGGATAAGGGAGCTTCGCTTATTGCAGCTATGATAGCTCTTGGCGAAAAGGAAATCGATCCATCCTCTCTCCCCCCCAAGAGCGATACGTCCCTCGATATAGTACGTCTTACCTTCCACAGAGACGATGCCGAGATCTGCCGTGCAATAGATTTCGCGCGTTGCCTTATGAATAAAGGCTACAAGGTATGTATGCAGCCCATCGGCACGGCGGCTTATTCCGACGATGCCCTGCTCGCCTTGATAAGACGTATTAACGAGCTCTCCCCCTACGCATTCTATCTCGTAGACACGCTCGGCTCGTTTTATAACGACGAC
Organism: Eubacteriales bacterium; assembly: GCA_045652665.1. Taxonomy (GTDB): domain Bacteria; phylum Bacillota; class Clostridia; order Oscillospirales; family CAG-272; genus UBA1740. The sequence continues at coordinate 13,159 of JAZRUS010000058.1, forward strand.
CTCTTAAGGCTTATCTATCTTACAGACCACAATCTTGCACCCGAAATAAGACTTGGATTCCATTCTCACAACAATCTGCAAATGTCCTTCTCAAACGCACAGAAGATATTGGGGCTTCGTTCTCCTAGAGAATTTATCCTTGACGCCTCCCTTTTCGGAATGGGAAGAGGTGCCGGCAATTTGTGCACCGAGCTAATCGCAAAATACACCAATTCCATCGGTCAGTCAAGCTACGATATAGTAAACGTGCTTGAAGCTATCGAAAACTATATCTATCCCATCTATCTTCATTCGTCTTGGGGTTATAACGCACACTATTATATGGCGGCAACGCATAAGTGCCACCCAAATTACGCTTCATATCTGATGAATAAGCAGACGCTGACAATGAATCAAGTAAATCTGCTGCTTCAGAATCTCCCCAAGGAGTCAAGACATATTTTTGACAAAGCTCTTATGGAAAAGCTTTATCAGAATATGCAATGCAAATCCTTTAACGATACCGATTCAATAAATGCTCTATCCGAGATAGTAAAGGATAGAAACATTCTTCTCCTTGCTCCCGGAGCAACACTCGTGGAAAAAAGAAGAACTATCCTAGATTTTATTGAAAAGAACAAGCCGCTTATTTTCTCAGTCAACTCCATCTTCCCCGGCTTCTTGGAAAATTACGTTTTCATAAGCAACAACAAAAGGCTGTTTTCCCTTGATTACGACAGTTACAACGGAAAGATAATAGTAACCTCCAATCTCCCGGCGCTGAACGATAATTTCCTGAAGGTAGATTACAGTAAGCTTTGCGATTACAACTTTGACGAGCCCGACAACGCTGGAATGATGCTTATAAGGCTCTTGCTAAACGCGGGGCTTAAAAAGGTATATCTTGCCGGCTTTGACGGCTTCTCGTCAAGCGAAAGCAGCAACTATTACACCGATAAGATGGCAAGCAGCATTTCAAGAGATGAAGCAGACAGAAAAAACCTTTCGATCTACACACAGATAAAGACATTGTGCAAAAAAATTACCATTGAATTTGTAACACCGAGTATATATCAAAGGATTGCTGACGATGAAGTATAAATTGATTATTTTCGATTTTGACGGCACCCTGGCAGACACGTCGCTTGGAATAATCAACTCGCACAAGCACGCAAATGCTGCTATGGGGCGTCCGATTCCCAACAATGACACACTCGCATCGGTTATAGGCGGCCCACTACTTGATACTTACCACACCATGTTTGGCTTTTCCGACGAAGATGCCGCGGAAGCGGTAAGGATATACCGTGAGCGCTATGCAAAACACGGTGTAAATGAGCTTGTTATATACGACGGAATGGCAGAGGCTCTGAGCAAATTAAAGGCTCGCGGATTTATGCTTGCGGTAGCCACCTTGAAGGCTGAAAAATTTGCGATTCCCATGCTTGAGATGCTTGGTATAGCAAAATACTTTGACGTTATCCACGGTGTCGACGATAAGGATACGAGAACAAAAGCTTCCCTTATTGGACTATGTATGGATGAATTAAACGTCACACAGAAGGAAGCCGTCCTCGTGGGTGACAGTATTCATGATGCAAAGGGCGCGGCGACGGCAGGCGTTGACTTTATTGCCGCACTGTACGGCTTTGGCTTCAGAACAACCAAGGACACGGCAGAGCATAACTGCATAGGCACTATCAAGCTCCCTGTAGAGCTTCTTGATTTGCTCTGTGCGGAATAGTTAATTCCAACTGAAAGCGATTTTAAAATATTCACACGATAGCCAATATAGGTTCCAACGTGAGTCTACTATATTTTCAAAACCACGACGATAGTGAAAACGAATGAAGCCACAGTGTCTGCGTATTTGACTCAGGCAAAAAGTCCGGCAATGCCGTGATTTCCGTTAGGAGGTCACGCACTGTCGGACTATTTTTATACAGGTTGCCTTTTTACAAAGCTCAGCCCTATTTTGTTTTTTTACCGGAGAAGACAGAGATAAAGCGACAGATAGCGCATTTTCTACTGTTGGCATCGGAACTATGACGTTTTCCCTTCACTCTTATCCGCTTGCCCTTCTCTATCATTCGCTTGTATTCCTCATATTCGTATGCCTGAACAGAGGCGACGAACTCGCAAACCTCATCGCTGTCAAACTCATCGGCGCGCCTGTCTACCCATCCGAGCTGATCAAGATACACGCTGTGTAAAAGATTCCAATAATGCTCTTTTGAATCGTTGTTAAGAATATTGAAAGCCTTGTGACATCTGTCGGCAGAAAGATTGAGGAAGGACTGCGACAGGGGGGCATACATACCGTGGCTTACCAAAAATTCCTTAATTTTAAGGTAGACAAGAGGAATCTGAGTGTGGTATTTGCGGAACATTCGCGCTCTTGACTGCTCGGAATGAACTCTGTGATGCATAAGCACCTCACCCGTCTTTCCAACACGCTCAGCAAGAGCAAGAGCGGTCGTTACAAAATATACGTCCTCGTACATTCTGACCTCTGGAAGAAAAACAAGCCCCATATTTATTACAAATTCGCGGCGAAAAAGCTTATTCCACGCAGAGCCGACGGTGGAGGAAAGGATCTGATCGGGATATTCGCTCTTCGACGTCACCTTGCCCGAACTATAAATATCCGAGTGGTCAGCATGCGCAGTTGTCTCAAATCTCGCGCTTTTCGTATTATAAAGGTCGTATCTCGTTATTGCAATATCAAGATCGTCGCGCTTTGCAATCCCGTACAGGGTCTCAAGCAAGGTCGGCTCAAAGAAATCGTCAGCATCCAAAAATGCAAGATATTCTCCTCTTGCGCGGCGTATTCCGTTATTGCGCGCAAGTCCGGGACCGGCATTTGTCTCAGTGACTATCCTTATGCGGGAATCGCGTTCTTGATATTCCTTAAGTATCTCAAGTGAGTGGTCGGTAGAGCCGTCGTCAACGCAGATCACCTCTATCTCCTCAAGCGTCTGATCAAGAACGCTGTCAAGCGCCGGACAGAGGTAGTTATAGGCGTTGTAAATCGGCATTATAACCGATACCTTAATATCAGTGTTAATATCCATAAAATCATCCGATTTATATTATTTTGAATACTTCTATTTATATTTTACCACTACTTTATAAAAAAGTCAATAACCGCTTTTGAGCATGTAGAAGAGAGACTTGGAGCACATAAAAAGAGGGGGCAGAGGTTATCCGTGTTAACAGAACCTCTGCCCTATTGCTATATACCTTAAAGATTATTCAGCTATATAAACCGTTTCATTCTCCTCTACGGGAGTCTGTGCCTCGTCATCGGGATAGAATTCCTCGGGGAGAATCTCAGCGTCACGGTTTCCGTCATCCTCGATCTCAACGGCACGGTATCTTCCGAGACCGGTACCTGCGGGGATAAGCTTACCTATGATTACGTTCTCCTTAAGGCCGAGAAGGTGATCCTTCTTACCCTTGGTAGCCGCCTCGGTAAGAACCTTGGTGGTTTCCTGGAAGGACGCGGCGGAAAGGAAGGATTCGGTCATAAGCGATGCCTTAGTAATACCGAGAAGCATGGGAGCCGCCTCTGCCTTGCGGAGAGTGAGCTCGCCGTTTGCGATCCTTGCGTCGATCTTCTCATTCTCCTCACGGAGCTCAAGAATATCTACAGTCGTGCCTGCGAGAAGATCTGTGTCTCCCGCATCCTCGATCGTAACCTTACGGGTCATCTGTCGGGTGATACACTCGACGTGCTTGTCGTTTATCTCAACGTCCTCACCGCGGTATACCTTCTGTACCTCGCGGATAATATAGTCGTAAACCGCATCGATACCGCTCATATGAAGAACGTCTGCAGGGTTAAGGAAGCCCTCTGTAAGCTGCTGACCGCGAACGACCTCCTGTCCGTCCTCGATAGAGAGACGCATACCGAAGGGAATCTCGTATACTACCTCGTCGTCGGTAGGCTCAACGGGATTCTGAATGATTACCTTGGAAAGCTTCTTATCAGACTGTATACGCGCAGTACCGGTGAATTCGGTAACTATCGCAGTCTTCTTAGGTCTTCTTGCCTCAAACAGCTCCTCGACTCTGGGAAGACCCTGAGTAATATCCGAACCTGCGACACCGCCGGTGTGGAAGGTTCTCATCGTAAGCTGTGTACCGGGCTCACCGATAGACTGAGCGGCAATAACACCGACAGCCTCGCCGATGCTTACGGGATTACCGTGCGCAAGGTCCGCGCCGTAGCAGTGAACGCATACGCCGCGCTTCGCAAGACAGCGAAGTATCGTACGTACCTCTACCTGCTTTATGCCGGCATTTATGATGGCGTTAGCCATTTCCTCATCGATCATAGTGTTTGCGGGAACGATAAGCTCACCGGTATTCTCGTCTATAACGTCGTTAACGGTATATCTTCCGACGAGACGGTCAAAGAGCTTCTCAACCACGTTAGCACCCGATACGATATCGGATACCACGATACCGGAGGTTGCACCGCAGTCCTCCTCACGGACGATAACGTCCTGAGAAACGTCAACGAGACGTCTGGTAAGGTAACCGGAGTCGGCGGTACGAAGCGCCGTATCGGAAAGCGACTTACGCGATCCCTTTGCACCCATGAAGTACTCCAGCATCGTAAGACCCGCGCGGAAGTTCGACTTGATCGGGATCTCGATAGTCTTACCGTTGGTTGCGAACATGAGTCCGCGCATACCTGCAAGCTGTCTCATCTGCTTCATAGAGCCGCGGGCTCCCGAAGTACAGATCATATTAAGCGAGTTATAATCATCGAGGTTCTCAATAAGAGCCTTGGTTACGGCATCGGTCGTTTTATCCCAAACGTCGATAACCTGCTTGTATCTTTCATCGTCCGAAAGCTCACCCCAATTGTAAAGCTCGGTGATCTCGTCAACCTGCTTTGCAGCATCCGCAAGCAGCTCCTTCTTCTTCGGAGGAATAGTCATATCGTAAACCGAGATAGAAAGTGAGGACTTGGTCGAATACTTATAACCCATGGACTTGATGGCGTCAAGAACCTCTGCCGCCTCTGCGAATCCGTGGTACTTAATAGTACGGTCAACTATCTCCTTAAGCTTCTTACTCGTGGTAGCAAAGGATACCTCGAGCGAGAAGGGATCTACAGAACGGTCAACGTAACCGAGATCCTGCGGGATTCTGGAGTTGAATATAAGACGTCCGTAGGTCGCGTCTATGATAGCGCTCTTTTCCTCGCCGTCTATCATTTTCGTGACACGGATCTTAATCTTCGCGTGCATTCCGAGCTGCTTATTCTCATAAGCCATCTCAACCTCGTTGAAGTCGCGGAAGATCTTACCCTCACCCTTTTCACCGGGATGATCTATGGTGAGGTAGTAAGAACCGAGAACCATGTCCTGAGAAGGAACGGTAACAGCCTTACCGGAAACCGGCTTCAAAAGGTTATTTGCGGAGAGCATAAGGAATCTTGCCTCTGCCTGCGCCTCGTTTGAAAGCGGAACGTGAACGGGCATCTGGTCTCCGTCGAAGTCGGCGTTGAACGCGGGACATACGAGGGGATGAAGCTTTATTGCTCTATCCTCAACGAGTATCGGCTCAAATGCCTGAATCGAGAGTCTGTGCAGTGTGGGTGCGCGGTTAAGCAGCACGGGGTGCTCCTTAATTACGTACTCAAGTGCATCCCAGACCTCGGGTGCGACCTTCTCGACCTTCTTCTTTGCATCCTTTATAGAGTTAGCCTTCTGGGTCTCTATAAGGCGCTTCATAACGAAGGGACGGAAGAGCTCAAGTGCCATTTCCTTAGGAAGTCCGCACTGATATATCTTAAGCTCGGGACCTACGACGATAACCGAACGTCCGGAGTAGTCAACACGCTTACCGAGAAGGTTCTGACGGAAGCGTCCCTGCTTACCGCGAAGCATTTCGGAAAGAGATTTAAGGGGTCTGTTAGAGGCGCCGGTGATAGGCTTTCCGCGGCGGCCGTTGTCGATAAGAGCATCAACAAACTCCTGAAGCATTCTCTTTTCGTTTCTTATAATGATGTCGGGAGCGTTCATCTGAATGAAGCGCTTCAGACGGTCGTTTCTGTTAATTACACGCCTGTAAAGGTCGTTAAGGTCAGATGTAGCAAATCTGCCGCCGTCAAGCTGTACCATCGGACGGATGTCCGGGGGAAGAACAGGAATGGTATCAAGGATCATCCATTCGGGACGGTTACCCGACTTTCTGAACGCCTCAACTACCTCAAGTCTCTTGATAAGCTTTGCCTTCTTCTGTGCAGAAGCGTCAACGAGCTTCTCGCGAAGCTCCGCGGAAAGCTTCTCAAGATCAAGCTCTGCAAGCAATTCGCGAACTGCCTCAGCGCCCATTCCTGCCTTAAAGTCATCCTCGTACTTCTCTCTCGCGCTCTTGTACTCAGCGTCAGTGAGAAGCTGCTTTTTCTCAAGAGGAGTATTGCCGGGATCGATTACTATATATCTCGCAAAGTAAAGCACGCGCTCAAGGAGCTTCGGAGATATATCAAGAAGTATCGACATTCTTGAGGGGATAGCTCTGAAGTACCAGATATGGGAAACGGGAGCGGCAAGCTCTATATTACCCATACGCTCACGGCGAACCTTCTTCGTGGTTACCTCAACGCCGCACTTCTCGCAGACCTTACCCTTGAAACGAACTCTCTTATACTTTCCGCAAAGGCACTCCCAGTCCTTAGACGGACCAAAGATCCTTTCGCAGAAAAGACCGTCTCTCTCAGCTCTCTGAGTACGGTAGTTAATCGTCTCAGCCTTGGTTACCTCACCGTGCGACCACGAACGGATCATTTCGGACGAGGCAAGACCTATCTTGATCGAATCAAACGCATTTCTTTCCATTATTTATTTCAATCAGCAGATCCCGATTTACGGGATCCGCTATTCCCTTCTGTAAAAATTATTCCTCGTCGATATCGAAGCCTTCATCGGCTACGGAATCGTCGTCGTAGCTGTATTCCTCTTCAAACTCGCCGTCCTCTTCGCCGTCGAATTCATCGTCGAACTCCTCATCGCTCTGCTCAGCCGGGGGAGCATCCTGAGCGTTCGCAACCTCATCAAGGCTTGCGTACACGGGAGCGTCATCCTCAAATACGTCGGAGAGCTCGATCTCTTCACCGTTCACATCAAGAACCTTGATGTCAAGGCAGAGAGCCTGAAGCTCCTTAACGAGAACCTTGAAGGATTCGGGAATACCCGGTGTAGGAATATTCTGACCCTTGAGGATAGCCTCGAAGGTCTTGGTACGTCCTGTCATATCGTCGGACTTAACGGTAAGTATCTCCTGTAGCGTGTAAGCCGCGCCGTATGCCTCAAGTGCCCACACCTCCATCTCACCGAAGCGCTGTCCACCGAACTGCGCCTTACCGCCGAGAGGCTGCTGAGTTACGAGAGAGTACGGACCGATAGAACGTGCGTGGATCTTATCGTCAACAAGGTGGTGGAGCTTAAGGTAATACATTATACCAACGGTTACGGGGTTGTCGAAGGGCTCGCCCGTGCGTCCGTCATAAAGAGTCACCTTACCGTCGATAACCTTGAGGTTTTCGGTCTCCATAAGAGCCTTGAGCTCCTCATCGTTATCAACGATCTCCTGATCTATTCTCTGGAGATCCGGCTTACCGTCCTCGCGAATTACCTCCTTGAACACTGCCTTACCGCGAACGCTCTCGCCTGGGCGGATCTCGCGGGTGTAGTTTGCTCTGCGAAGCATTTCGAGAATGTCGGTTTCCTTTGCACCGTCAAATACGGGGGTCATGATCTTGATACCAAGCTTCTTACAAGCGATACCGAGATGCACCTCAAGCACCTGTCCTATATTCATACGGGAAGGAACGCCGAGGGGGTTAAGAACGATATCAAGCGGAGTTCCGTCTGCAAGGAACGGCATATCCTCAGGAGGAAGTATCCTGGAGACGACACCCTTGTTACCGTGACGGCCTGCCATCTTATCTCCGACGGATATCTTTCTCTTCTGCGCTACGTAAACGTGAACGACCTTGTTTACGCCGGGAGCAAGATCATCGGAATTATTGCGGTCGTATATTTTTACGTCAACTACGATACCGTATTCGCCATGACGCATCTTGAGCGAGGAATCCTTTACCTCACGCGCCTTCTCGCCGAAGATCGCACGGAGGAGTCTTTCCTCGGGGGTAAGCTCTGTCTCTCCCTTAGGAGTTACCTTACCGACGAGAATGTCGCCGGCGCGAACCTCGGTACCGATTCTGATTATACCGTCGTTATCAAGGTTCTTTATCATATCCTCGGACACGTTAGGTATCTCGCGGGTGATCTCCTGAGTACCAAGCTTTGTATCGCGCGCTTCTATCGTGTATTCGTCGATATGGATAGAGGTGTACACGTCGTTACGAACGAGGTTTTCGTTAAGGAGAACTGCGTCCTCGTAGTTGTAACCCTCCCACGTCATAAATCCGATGAGAGCGTTTTTACCGAGAGATATCTCTCCGTTCGAGGTTGCGGGACCGTCCGCAATAACCTGACCGGCTACTACACGGTCACCCTCGTTAACGATAGGTCTGTGGCTTACGCAGGTGGACTGGTTGGAGCGCTTATACTTAATAAGGTGGTAAACGTCCTTTCTGCCCGAATCGGTAAGAATTACGATCTCGGAGCCTGCGGAGCGCTCAACTGTACCGCCCTCCTTTGCAACGACTACCGCGCCGGAGTCAACGGCTGCCTTATACTCCATACCCGTAGCAACGATAGCAGAATCGGTAACCATAAGCGGAACTGCCTGCTTCTGCATGTTAGATCCCATGAGCGCACGGGTGTTGTCATCGTTTTCAAGGAAGGGAATGCATCCTGCCGCAACCGATACTGCCATCTGGGGGCACGCGTCCATAAGGTCAACCTCTGTGGGCTCAACCTCAATGAACTCGGTCTTATATCTCGCAATAACCTTCTTATTTATAAAGTTGCCGTTTTCATCAAGATGCTCGTTTGCCTGAGCAACGATGTTGTTATCCTCCTCGTCTGCCGTGAGGTAAACTACCTCGTCGGTAACGCGACCGGTCTTCTTATCAACGATTCTATAGGGAGCCTTAAGGAATCCGTAATCGCTGATCTTTGCATAGGATGCAAGGTAGGAAATAAGACCGATGTTAGGTCCTTCGGGAGTCTCAACGGGACAAATTCTTCCGTAATGCGTATAATGAACGTCACGAACCTCGAAGGATGCTCTGTCCCTCGAAAGACCGCCGGGGCCGAGAGCCGAAAGACGGCGCTTATGAGTAAGCTCTGCTAAGGGGTTGTTCTGATCCATGAACTGGGAAAGAGGAGATGAGCCGAAGAACTCGCGGATAGCGGTAGCTATCGGACGGGTATTCATTATCGTCTCGGGACGGAGATCGTCGTTATCATGAACAGACATTCTCTCCTTGATGATCTTGTCCATTCTGGACATACCGATTCTCATCTGGTTCTGGAGAAGCTCTCCTACGCATCTGAGACGGCGGTTTCCGAGGTGGTCTATATCATCGGTGGTTCCGATTCCGTGGGTAAGGTTGAATAAGTAGTTGACCGAAGCGAAGATATCCTCCTTGGTCACGTGCTTAGGAGCAAGAAGCGCAATGTTTTCCTTAACGCTCTTCTTGATAAAGTCTACTCTTGCGTCACCCTCAAGAGAATCCGCGTCTGCCTTAGCAATTATATCCTGAAGTACGGAAAGTCTTACCTTCTCGCCTTCTTTCACTCCGCAATCAGTGAGATCGTATCCGAGAATGAGCTCGGGGCGAACGGTATTGTTGCCGAACACCTTTACGTCCTTACCTGCCTCGGTTCTTATCATAACCTCATTTACGAGGCTATCCTCTATGAGATTTGCGATCTCACGGGTTATCGAAACGCCCTCCTCGGCAACGATCTCGCCGGTGAAGGGATTTACTACGGGAGCTGCAAGAACCTGTCCCTCAATTCTTCTTGCAAGGGAAAGCTTCTTATTATATTTATATCTTCCGACCGGGGCGAGGTCGTATCTCTTGGGATCAAAGAAGAGATTGTTAACGAGAAGCTCAGCACTCTCAACGAGCGGGGGCTCACCGGGACGGAGTCTCTTATATATCTCCTTCAATGCCTCGTCGCGGTAGGAGGTTCCGTTCTCGTCTGCAAGAGTTACGGTCTCATCCTTCGACATCGTGGCAATAAGCATCTCCTCCTCGCCGAACATTCTGAGAAGTGCCTCATCAGAATCTTCACCTGCGGGACAAAGAGCGCGAACGAGCACGCTGACAGGTATCTTACGGGTCTTATCTATCTTTACGTAAAAGACGCCGAATGCGTCGGTCTCATACTCGAGCCATGCGCCTCTGTAAGGAATGACGGTAGCGGTATAATTATGCTTACCCTGCTTGTCAACCTCATCACCGTAGTATATGCCGGGGGAACGAACAAGCTGAGAAACGATAACACGCTCCGCACCGTTGATAACGAAGGTTCCGTTATCGGTCATGAGCGGGAAGTCGCACATATAGACCTGCGCGGTCTTGAGCTCGCCCGTTGCCTTGTTTACAAGGCGTACGCCCACCTTCATGTGAGCATCGTAAGTAACTGTTCTGTTCTTACATTCCTCGACCGAATATCTGGGATTCGGGTCAATAGAATAGTCCGTGAACTCAATCGAGAGATTGCCCGTATAATCTACGATCGGAGACACGTCGCGAAGAACCTCATTAAGTCCCTCCTCAAGGAACCATTTGTAAGAGTCCTTCTGCACCTCAATAAGGTTTGGCATTTCGGTAGCAGCCTCGATCTTCGAGAAACTCATCCTCCCCTTTGTGCCAAGCTTCTGGGGTTTAAGCATAAATGAATCACTCCATTCCTGAAAATTTACAAGTGGAAAAACTTATTTTTGTCATTTTTTACAAAACGGCAAAATCAACAAAAATCCTTCTATTTTCGGCGTTTTTTTGTCCATTACGACGAACTGTTTTTTGAAAAAGGGCAAAAATCCCCCATAATAAAAGCGATTATAGTGCAGTTTATTATTATATCAGCAAAAAGTCAAGTTGTCAAGTATTTTTTGGAAAAAAGTTTGATTTTTTTTGCAACGTATAGAAAAATATTTCTTGAGTGTTGAAATTTGCCGAATTATGTGATAGCATATAACCGATGACTGAAACGAATCGGAGGCAAAGCAAAATGAAGGCAAAAACCAAAAAGGGACTGATAATCACGGCAATAGTCCTTACAGCAGTGATATGCACGTATACGTTACTGGCGATCCTCCCCCGTCCACAGAATTTTGGGCTCGACAACCCGATGATGAAGGAGGGCGAGCTTCCCATTCTGATAGCGCACGGCGGCGGTAACAAGGAATTCCCCGACAATACGCTCGAAGCCTTCTATAACGCATATAGCGTAGATGAGCGGGTAATGATGGAGACCGACGTCAGCATAACGAAGGACGGTGTCGTTATTCTGTCGCACGATACTACGATAGACAGAAAAACGAACGAGGTCGGTGCGATAGCCGATTGGAATTATTCCGATCTTATCTCACAGGAGGTTGACTTCGGATACACGAATCCGACAAGCGGCGGAGTGCTGAGCGGTGAGCGCAAAAGGTTCACGACGGCAGACGGAAGCACCGTTACACCGATGGACGTTACATATCCCGACGGAGTTTCTCCGAGGCATGAGACTGTTTTCCTCGCAACGACGCTTGAGGAGCTCATCGTTTCCTTCCCAAACAACAGGATAAACGTCGAAATAAAGCAATCCGGTGATCTTGGTGTCAAGGCGTTTGAGGCAGTTGTTGACCTGCTTTACAAGCACGACGCATTTGACAGAGTTGTTCTCGCAAGCTTCCACGGAGAAATATATAACGAGTTCAAGAAATGGCAAGAGGACGAAAAGGTGCCGAAGACCTTTATGTATTCCCCCGGAACAGCGGGAGCCGCAACCTATTTCGTATTACAGACGCTGAAGCTTGATATTTTCTTTGGCGACAAGCTTTGTGTTCTTCAGCTTCCGACCGATGAATACGGCTTCAACCTTGCGAAGAAAGGCCTTATCAAAAATGCTCACAAGCACAATATCGCCGTTCACTATTGGACCATTAACGACGAGGATGAGATGAGGCATCTTATCGATATCGGAGCTGACGGTATTATGACCGATTATCCCCACAGACTCGCGGCGGTATACGCCGAGTACGAAAAATAAGCTTTCTATAAAACGCCAAGGGCATCGGTAACATAAAAAAGCAGTAGCCGCCGCTACTGCTTTTTTGCTTTTGACAAAGATATAGTACTACTTCTTGTTTTTACTTACTACTCTTATTCTTATTATTTCCTATAAACTTTAAATGCTCGGAAAGTCTTTTCATTCCGTCCTCTACATTCCTTCTTTGAGTTGCAAGATTGATTCGTAAAAAGCTCTGGCCGCCGTTGCCATAGCTTGAGCCGCTGTTAACGTATAGTCCCGTCCTCTCGCGCAGATCACGCGCAAACTCCTTTGAATCGCAGGAATATTCGGATATATCCACCCACATAAGATAGGTGGCATCTGCCTTAACGACCTTAAGACCGGGAATGTTTTTTTCTACATATTTTTCAGCGTAATCGCGGTTTGCAAACAGATATTCGCGAAGCTCGTCAAGCCACTCGCCCCCATGCCTGTATGCCGCGATATTAGCATCTATGGCAAAAACGTTAGGCTCGCCAACCTCGTCGGTATTGATACCGCGCCATATCCTGTGTCTCATGACGGGATCGCGGGCAACCACGCACGCCGCATGCAGACCTGCTATGTTAAAGGTTTTGGATGCGGCGATGCAGGTCGCCGATATTTTCGCGCAGACCTCACTGACAGACGCAAACGGAATATACGTGCATCCGGGTCTTGTTAGCGAGCAATGTATCTCATCGGATATCACGGTAACGCCGTACTTAAAGCAAAGATCGCCGATGCGCGCGAGAGTTTCCCTATCCCATATCACCCCGACCGGATTGTGCGGATTGCAAAGTATCATAAGAGAGGTCTGCGGATCCGCGAGCTTTTCCTCAAGGTCGGAAAAATCAACACGGTATTCTCCGTTTTCGTATATAAGCTTATTTTCAAGCACGTTTCTGCCGTTATTTAGGATACAGTTATAGAAGATATTATAAACAGGCGACTGAACGACCACATTTTCTCCGGCTGTAGAGAGCTTACGCACCATCGAGGATATAGCGGGGATGATACCGGTCGAAAACACCATATCCTCAGGTCTGAATCTGTAGCCGTACCTGTCACTCCAGAAATCGGATATGCTGCGAAAATACTCGTCCGTAACGTCGGAATACCCGTAAATGCCGCGCTCTGCGGTTCTTTTTATTGCCTCCTTGACTGCGGGAGCGGTTTCAAAGTCCATATCCGCGACCCACATTGGAAGCTCGTGCTCGGCAACGTCCCATTTGATCGATCCGGTATTTCTTCTGTCCGTAGGCTTATCAAAATCGTACTTCATATTCCCTACCCTATCTGTCGGTTTTTATTTCGGTCTTCTCCGGATCTATGAGCTCAGAATCCATGATAAGCTCACGGATCGCCGCTGCGCGTATTTTTCCGGATATCGGATTCTTCACACTGTCTATCTCCGTCGTTACGTCAACATCAGCGGTGGAGAACTCAAATGCGAGGTCGGTATTAAGCAGCTTACAGTTGATAAGCTTAACTCCGTCCATGTAGCAAAATCCCTGATTTGATTCCACCGTGCAGTTCACGAATGTGACGTTCTTTGAATTCCATCCTATGTACTCTCCTATTATCAGGGAATCGTACACCGTTACGTTCTCACAGTTCCAGAAGGAATCCTTAGAAAGAAGCCTGCTGTTTCTTATCTCTATATTCTTTCCGCCGTCAAACGCGTAATTGCCGTTGACGGTCAGTCCGTCCGCGACGATATTCTCGGAATTCATTCCAAAATAATCACCGCATACCGTGACCCGTGTGAGTTTTACGTCGCGGCAGCTCCACAGGCTCTCCTTTGCGATCGGCATAACGCAGTCGGAAAGAGTTATGTTATCTGAGCGTCTGAAGGTCTTTGGCGCTTCTATTACACAGTTTTTCATATTTATGCCGCTCGTATACCATATTCCCGAACGTGCAGTCTCAAGAAGCGTTGTGTCTAGGACGTTTATATCCTTACAGTACCAAAGCGGATACTTCCACTTGAAGATACATCCCTCAAGCTCTATTTTGCGACTCTCCTTCAATGGCGATTCTCCGTCCGCAAAGGTGGAATCTATTATCTTCAGATTGCGCGAGTGATAAAGAGCGCGCTCCCCTGTAAACATTCCCTGTTTTAAAATTTCCATAACCTATCTCCTAAGCTAAAAGAGCCAATTTATCAGCGGCCACAGTAAAAGCAGATAAATATTGCCGGTATCATATTTGCGTTTTAACCTTCGTCATTCCCGGCGTATTAGTTCCGATAAGTGGCACTTTATTTTATAAGCCTCACAAGTTAAAATTCAATACATTCATTGTCTGCAACTACGTAGCACGCCGAAAGTATCGCGCCTGCAGACGCGACGGTACCTTCAATCTCCCGCCTTGACTCGACGTCCTCCGGCGACGGAGTTGCATAACTGCCGGGATGATTATGCGCCAAAATTACTTGACTCGCACCGCGGCGAGCTATTATCTCCGAGATGCGACGCGGAAACATCTGAGACCTATTAACACTTCCCTCACCTACCCTATCGCAGGAAATAAACCTGCGATCATCGGAAAAGGAAAGAAGATACACGCATTCATCGGAAGCTCCGAAGAAAAGCGCGGTAACGTATTCACGAATCTCCGAGTCGGTATATTTTTTTCCTTTCCTGAAGCCGTCACATACTCTGCGCGAGGCGAGCGATACCGACAGCTTTATGTAGGTTGCGGTCGCCATATCCCCGTCAAGAGTCCGTGAAAGCTCATACAGGTCAGATTCCGCGACCGAAAGAAAGCTTGGAAATTTAGCGATAAGTCTGTCGGCTGCCGCCTGAGGGTCGCGCAAGACGGGTGCCAGAAAAGCAATCAATCCGTTTCTATCCATCCTGTCCGACACCGCCCTTCACAGCTTCGCCCTGCTTCCTCATATCCGAAAATGCCGCGGAAAGACCGTTCATAATTCCGAGATATGACTCTCCGCAGATTACGTAATGCTCGAGAAGCATCACGCCAATCTTGTCAAGAGCGGCCGATATCATATTGTTCGTTACCTGATCACCCTGAGTGGGGAATGCCGGTCCGAACGGATGATTGTGTGCTATTATTGCACAAACAGCGCGGGATTCCACCGCAGCATCTATAAAATCCTTAGGCTTTATTGCTCCGCTTTCAAAGTCAGAATCTGCTATACGCACGCAGCTGATGCACTCCATCCTTCCGTTCAGCAGAAGAAGCAGTGTTCTGCGTTTTGTGACCCCTTTAAATCGGCTGAGTAAAAACTCTCCCACGGTGCGGTAATCATCAAAGCGCACAGCCCCGCCTCCCCATAGAGCAGAGGAATCCGAAATATTGACTGATGCCGCGGCGCGGATAAGCTCAGCCGTCTTTTCCCCCACACCATCCACCGCTAAAAGCTCGGATTCGCTCGCGGAAAACACCCCGTCGATGCTTCCGAAGCGTGCGATAAGCCGCTGTGCGGTAGGATTGGTATCACGGTAAGGTATGCAATGATACAAAAGCATTTCAAAGAGCTCGTGCGTATAAAAAGCCTCTCTTCCGTGATGCTCAAGCTTTTCGCGCATACGCGCTCTATGCCCGCTATGTAAACGCTCGTTACATTCTGCCATGATCAGCTTCTCTGATATCTTTCCCTGTCAGCTCGAAGCTCGGCGGGAATTTCGGGGGCAAAGCCGTCTGGCTTTAATACCTCTACCATATTTATTGCCATGCCCATAGACGAGAAATTAGTCTCGTATTCGGTCATAACGTTATCCTCTGCCCTTGCGCTTCTGTGAAGATCGCGCGTAACGAATGAGGGCTTAAGTCCAATATCGTGTATTTCAAGCAGGGTAAAATCAAAAAGCTCGGTATTATCGGTCTTGAAGCAAAGCCTGCCGCCATCCTTAAGGAGATTAAAATAGACGGCAAGATATCTGCGGTGAGTCAGTCGGCGCTTTGCGTAGCCCTTTTTCGACCACGGGTCTGAGAAGTTAAGGAATATTCGATCTACCGTACCCGAGGCAAAAAGTCCCGTAAGATTATCCGCCGTATCTACGATAAATCTAAGATTATCGCCTCTCTCCTCACGCGACGGGTATGCCTTCTCTGCCGCGAGCACAACACAGTCGCTGACGCGCTCCATAGCAAAATACGCGGAATTTGGATTTTTCCGCGACATCTCAAGCGCAAAGCCGCCCTTTCCCGCGCCGATCTCAAGAAACACCTCAGCGCCGCTCATTCCGAGAACTGCGGCGGGATCTGTCATAGGGGAAGTCTGCTCGGCAAGTAAGAGCTCCGAGCAAGCGGCAAGTCTTGATTCACCGTTTTTCTTTTTTCTCATTCTCATAAGAGGACCTCGCAAAATTATTCGTTTATACCCGACGCATCTCTCAGACAGATAAATTGTTCGGGGCCCGTGTCACGCACTAAAACCGTCCTGTCCCTGTACTTGAAGGTCAGGAGCATAAGAAGATATATATCCCCTACGCATCCGCCAATGTGCATCGAAAATACTATTGAAATCGCAATATACAGAACGATGGCTACAGAAAAGAGCGACACCGAGCTTGCGGCAATGACAAGACATGCCGTCATGATCGGAATAAGGATCAGTGTAAAGAGGATAAGAGGAGCTGCTGCGGCTATAATAGCGCATCTTCTGTACACGTAGATATGCGGAACCCCGCAAAAAGCACAGCTCCAGCTCAAACCGAATGTCAGCTTCTCACCGGTCAGTTTTTTATAAGCCGCGCCGTGCGTCAGCTCGTGAAGCAGGATATATCCTATCATAAGCACAATGCCGACTATATATCCGATTAAGAACTCCGTCGCGACCTCTCCGAATTCAGGTATACTTACACTCGCGTAAAGGACTGACATCGATAGGATCATAAGAGCCCCAAAGACAAGTATCGCTATAAGATTAAAAATGATTCCGAAGGATGCTTTCTTTGCGTTTATATGCTTGAGCACTCGATATCCGTCGGGGAGCTCGCGCTCAAAGCTGTTGTTGCACATATCAGTTTTCGTCTCCTTTATTAAATTCCAGAAGCTCAAGTCCCGGGTTATCCTCAAGAACCCAGCGTATTGCCCACTCGCTCGTGAAGATAAGAAGATTATTACCTCTGAAATCCTGAACCCATTTCGTGTCGTGAGAAAGCTTAAGAGTCTTGGGGTCAAGATCCGGATTTGCTATCCACCTGATCTGCTGATAGCTCATATTGGTGCGGCGAAGATCGCATCCGTACTCATTCTTAAGTCTGTATTCCAAAACCTCGAACTGAAGCACGCCGACAACACCGACTATAACGCGCTCAAGACCGGAATTGGGCTCGAAGAAGATCTGTATCGCACCCTCTTGGGCAATCTGGTTCATTCCCTTTGCAAACTGCTTTCTCTTCATAGAATCGACCTGCTCGACCATAGCGAAGTGCTCGGGAGCAAAGGTGGGGATTCCCTCAAATTTAAGCTTCATTCCCTTCTCGCACACGGTATCGCCGATTGAGAAGATACCGGGATCAAAGACTCCGATTATATCTCCGGCATACGCCTCGTCGATCACCTCTCTGTCGGATGCCATCATCTGCTGAGGCTGAGAGAGCTTAAACGCCTTCTGCCCCTGTACGTGGTAATATTCCTTGGCGCGTTCAAACTTGCCGGAGCATATTCTCATAAACGCAATTCTGTCTCTGTGCGCCTTATTCATATTCGCCTGAATTTTAAACACAAATGCCGTGAATTTATCGTCAAAAGGATCTATAAGCTCGCCGCCCGCTATTCTGGGAAGCGGAGAGGTAGTCATCTTGAGGAAGTGAGCAAGGAAGGGCTCAATACCAAAATTGTTGAGAGCTGATCCAAAGAATACAGGAGACAGCTTACCGTGCCTTACAGCCTCAAGATCGAAATCAAAGGATGCGCCGTCAAGCAGCTCAACCTGCTCACAGAGCTCGCATCTCATATTCTCGCCAATCAGCTCGTCCAGCTTCTCGGTATCGGTTATCTCGCAATCTATTCCGTGGATCCTGTCGCGCCCCCTGTGCGAATCTCCAAAGGAAAGAATAGAGCGCGCCTCACGGTCGTATACGCCCTTGAATTTCTGTCCGCATCCGATAGGCCAGTTCATCGGATAGGTTCCAATTCCGAACTCCCTCTCAAGCTCGTCAAGAAGATCAAAGGGATCACGCGCCTCACGGTCCATCTTGTTTATGAAGGTAAATATCGGAATATCTCTCATAGCGCAGACCTTAAAAAGCTTTCTGGTTTGCGGCTCTATACCCTTTGCGGCATCGATAACCATAACCGCGCTGTCCGCAGCCCTGAGGGTACGGTAGGTATCCTCGGAGAAATCCTGGTGACCCGGAGTGTCAAGAATATTGATGCAATATCCATCGTATTCAAACTGCAAAACCGACGAGGTTATTGAAATACCTCTCTGTTTTTCAAGATCCATCCAGTCGGATACTGCGTGCTTGTCCGATTGCTTACCCTTTACCGAGCCGGCAGACTGAATAGCTCCTCCGTAGAGAAGAAATTTCTCGGTAAGTGTGGTTTTTCCCGCGTCGGGATGAGATATAATGGCGAATGTACGCCTTCTTTTGATTTCGTTACTAAAGTCAGCCATAATCAACCTTTTTAATTTTTTTGCAAGTATTATTTTACCATAAGCAATTCCGCTTTGTCAATATATTTCACTACGTAGAACTAATTGCAGACAATAATTAGAGCCGTGTGAGATACATGAAGTCCACACGGCCTGTATTTTGCTGTTTAATAAAATTCCTCGTAAATTCCGCCCGTGATAAATTCTCTCATCAGAGAATCCTCGGGGACGAGCGCTTCGTCGATTGGCTGCGCCATTGCCAAGGCTGTCGCCACGGTTCTTACGTACTCGCTCTTTTGAATCAAGGACTCCGAGATCAGCTCCTCGGCAAACCGACGCATAACGCATGGCTCAAACTCATGGAAGGTGTTAAAATCCACGTCGGCAAAATTTCGGTAAGGGTAAAGATGCTTTTCCTCTCCGGCAATAACGTTAAACCACATTGATATGGTTTGCTCGGCATCGGCACCGCGGTAAATATTATCCCTTACCATCCGGCGAACAAATCTGAGCTTTCTTCCGGAAAGGATACGGCGGCCGCCGTCGTTAATATTTGTCGATACGCTGATAAATATTCTCAGAAGCCGCTCCTTCGGAAGGCACTCGAAAATAATCGGATTAAGGGCGTGAAGTCCCTCAATAATGACGCACCCGTGCGACATTTTCTCATATTTTGTCTCCTCCGTACGATGCCCTACCTTGAAATCATAGTGCGGAACGGAAAAGTCGCGTCCCTCGGCAATATCCGAGAGCACACGTACGATATCGGGGATATTGAGCGCCTCTACCGTTTCATAATCCCTCTCTCCGCTCTCAAGGCGCGGATAAAGAGGGTCTGTGGAATCCCTGTAAAAATCATCAAGAGAGATAACGAAGCTCGAAAGTCCCTCGTGCCTTATCCTATCGGCAAGAAGATTTGCCGTCGTGGTCTTTCCCGATCCCGACGGACCTGCAAGCAATATTATACGTATATTATCGTTTTTTGCTACACGGGTAGCCATATCTGAAACGAATTTTTTGTATCTTTTCTCTGCTGCCGCGATCGCAGCCACAGGATCGGCACTTATTGCACCGTTAATTTTTGATATTTCTATTTCTGCCATATATTCCTCCGTATTAGGTAGATAAAGAGGTCAATATCCGCTGATCGGAAGCTCCTCATTATCCTCACCCTTCCAAAGCTCGCGGATGACAACGTAATAGCTCATATTTTCATTTACTTGAACCAAAACTCTGTCACCGACCTTATGCCCCATTATCGCTGAGCCGAGGGGCGATTCCTTGCTGACGTACCCCATTAGAGCATTCTGCCTGAGAGTTGTTACTATCTGTATCTCCTTTTCGACATTCATCTTCTCGTTGTATATTTTTACTCTGTCGAAAAGTCCCACAGTATCGTTATCGGAAGTGATCTCAATGATCCTCGCCGTTCTTATCATATTTTTAAGATAGCGTATCCTGCCCTCGTTCTTCCTTTTCTCTCGCTTCGCTTCCTTATATTCCGCATTTTCAGAGAGATCTCCGAACTCGCGCGTGCGCCTCATTTCCGCAAGAAGCTCAGGACCGAGTACTGCCTCGCGGTATGCGATCTCCTCCTCCATTTTCTTAATATCAACTTCTGTAAGCTCGTCGTACATATTACTCTCCATTCTACAGTCACAAATCCGTATAAATCCGACACACCCCATAGCATTTTCGCGCGAGTGGTAAAAAAGCGAACTCAACGCCTTATGCTGAGCTCGCTTTGCAAAGCCTATAGGGTCAGACAGCCGCGGGGGGGACGTCCGCGATCAGTATATAAAGAACGCTGACAATGACGCCGATGATACATCCTGCCGCTACTTGAAGCGGCGTGTGTCCTACGAGAACCTTCAGCTTTTCGGTTGAAATAAGCTTTTCACCATCCCCCATCATGCTGTTCGTCTTATCTGCAAGCTGCTTGATAGCTGAGGCGTTAACACCGCTCTCACGGCGAACGCCGACGGCGTCGCGCATTATTACTATAGCAAATATTACCGAAATTGCGAATATCGCGCTTCCGAACCCCTGAGTCCAGCCGCTGAGTGCCGCAAGTGTTATAACAGTAGCCGAATGCGCGCTGGGCATTCCGCCGTCGCTTATGATACGCTTAAAAACAAACTTCTTCTCTACTATAAGATAAGTTACTGTTTTCAACACCTGAGAAAGTGCCCAAGCGAGGATAGGGGCAATTATCATATGGTTGGTTATAAAGTCTTTAAACATTTAATTATATTCCTTCAAACCTTAATGTAGTATTATTGTATCATTATTTTATGAATTTTTCAAGTATTTGAAATTATTTTTACCTACGTAAGCGCTATTATTCAGATGAGATCTCACTTATAAAATGAGAGGCGACTCATCTCTGCTTGAGCCGCCTCTTGTGGTCACTGTTCTGTTTTTTCGCTGTCCTGCTCCGATTTACCGCATCCGCAGCACGCTCCGTTACAGGAGCGGCAGGAGGTGCAGGACGCACCGTCCGGGCATCCGATGCATTTTTTCCCGCTTTTTTTTGCTTTTATTATGTATAATACCGCTCCGCCGATTATAAGAACGGAGACTATTATTGCAATTATTTCTCCAAGTGTCATAATATTATCTTATGCCGCTTTGCCGACGGGCTTTGCGGCATCTGCCTTCCTTCTTCTGATGATGAGGTAAGTAAGGGTCGACGCAAACGAAAGAACGATCACCCAGCCTACGATATAGGTCCAAGTCGCGCCGAAGCTCCAAGTGAAGAGCGAACCGAAGAAGTTTACGAGGAATCCGACAGAATAACCTATTCCAAGCTGAAGTCCAATGCCTGCGAAGAGCCACTTTTTGCTTCCAAGCTCGGCATTCATTGCGCCGATAGCCGCGAAGCAAGGAGGCGTAAAGAGGTTGAACATGAGATATGCGAGAGCCGCGACCGCTGCCATTGCGGAGCCCGAACCCGTTCCGAAGGACTGAGCGATCTCCATAATATTTGCGCCGCCCTCAATAGCAAGCTCATCAACGTTGATAAGGTTTGTGATACCGAAGCAGACCGCAAGAGTACCGACAACGTTCTCCTTTGCTATGAATCCGGTGATAGCCGCTGCTGCGAGCTGCCATGAAACGTAGCCTATAATGGGGGCGAAAAGATATGCGAAGGGAGCAGCGATAGTTGCGAGGATAGAGTCATTAGCATTTTCAACGACGGCAAAGCTCCAGCCGAAGTTCTGCATTACGTGAATCACGAAATTACAAACGAGAATGACCGTTCCCGCCTTTACTATGTAAGCCCAGCCGCGTTGACACATTGAGAGAAGCGCCTTTGTAATACTCGGAAGCTTATACTCGGGAATCTCCATTATGAAGAAAGACTTCTTCTTTGCGCCCGTGATAGCATTGATAATAAGCGAACAACCTAGAATGATGAAGATAGCAACGAAGTACATCATTGCACCTACCCAAGGACTGTCACCGAAGAACACACCCGCGAAGAGTGCGATAACGGGAAGCTTTGCGCCACAGGGCATGAAGGGTGTGATAAGAGCGGTAGCTCTGCGCTCCCTCTCGCTTCTGATGGTACGGGAAGCCATAACGCCGGGGATAGCACATCCGGTTCCGATAATGAAGGGAATGACCGACTTGCCCGAAAGACCGACCTTTTTGAAGATGGGGTCAAGCACGATAGTAGCACGCGCCATATAACCGCAATCCTCGAGAAGCGCGATAAGGAAGTACATTACCATAACAAGCGGTAAGAAGCCGACTATTGCGATGAAGCCGCCGATGATACCGTCAATAAGGATCGATGCCCAAATGCTGTCCGAGCCTATAGCGGTTGCAATTGCCTCCTGCCCCATCTCGAGCCAGCCGCAGATAAGATCCGCGAACCACACCGCAGGTCCAGCCTGAGAGATCCAGAATACAGCGAACATAATCACCGCGAATATCGGAATGCTCACCCATTTGTTGGTAAGCAGAGCGTCTATCTTATCCTGGAAGTTTCTGTCCTTGGTAAGGATCTTTCTCTTTTCAACCTTTGAAACAATCTTATTAACAAATTCAAACCGTTTTCTGTCTGCAACCTCAGCGCTCTCTTTATCGACAATCTCCGATTCCCTTTGGAAGAACGGTGCCTTCTGTACTGTTCCTATAGAAGAAACAGCCGCCGCCACAACTTCCTTAAGACCCTTTGACGAGGTGGAAACGGTTTCAAACACCGGGCATCCGACTGATGCGGAAAGCTTTGCAGTATCTATAGCGGTTTCTTTTTTCTTATTTACGTCGGCTTTATTAAGCGCCACGATCACGGGGATTCCAAGCTCAAGAAGCTGAGTCGTAAAGAATAAGCTTCTGCTGAGGTTGGTAGCGTCAACTATATTGATGATAGCATCGGGATGCTCTTTTTTGACGTACTCGCTTGTTATAGACTCTTCTGACGTAAAGGGCGACATAGAGTAAGCACCGGGAAGATCGACTATGATCAATTCATCGGTTCCCTTGTAGAACGACTTTTTTATCGCGTGCTCTTTTCTGTCTACCGTAACGCCTGCCCAGTTTCCGACCTTCTCATTTCTTCCGGTCAGGGCATTGTACATCGTGGTTTTTCCGCTGTTAGGATTGCCTGCAAGTGCAATTCTCATCTTTTTCCTCCGCTGTATGTAAAAAACAAAATCAAGTTAGCAGTGGCTAACCAGACCGCAAAAAATAATTCGCGTTTATGCGGATTATTTTATTATTATCGTCTCGGCAAGTGCCGAATCAATATTATACCTGCCGTCCTTGATTGAAACGATCATACCGCTTCTGCGACGGGTAACGACGGTTATGGGCTCGCCGCTGTAGCATCCGAGAGAAAACAAAAACGCATTGAGCTCGTCATCATCGGTTTCAATTCTCTCAACGGTATATTCTTTTCCTTCCTCGGCATTACGCAAATTCATGGTCGGCTCCTATCAGGATAATATGCAGTTAGCATCGGCTAACCATATGGTATTATACATCATCTGTCCGCGTTTGTCAATGACTTTTCGAATTTTTTCCTAATCTGCTTTTTTTCGCTATTTTTTCAAAAATTCAGAATAAAACCGCTTCTGTAAATGTGCTTTTTACCCTCATGTCGCTATTTGTCGTGTTTTTTGACGCCTTGACTTTTTTCATACCGTATGATATACTTATATAAGAAAATATTCGTACAGAGGGTGAATTGATGAATCTTCAGGAATCAGGCGAGATGTATCTCGAAACCATCTATATATTATGTAAGGAAAACAAGCACGTAAGATCCATCGACGTCGTTGAATATATGAATTTCTCAAAGCCGAGTGTAAGCCGTGCTATCGGTCTTCTTAAAGAAGGCGAATACGTTACCGTCGACCGCGACGGATACCTTTCGCTTACAGACGCGGGACTTGAGGTTGCAAAAAAGATATACGAAAGGCATAATATAATTACGTCTTATCTTATAAAGTTAGGTGTTTCCGAAGAGACGGCTGCCGCAGATGCCTGCAAGATCGAGCACGTGATAAGCGACGAATCCTTTGAGGCAATCAAACGAATAGTAAATTAGATAAATCTGACATCAGAAATAATCAAACCGTATAGTGGCCGGGTCAAAAGCTTTTAATTAAGCGAAGGTCTCAGCCTTTAGTTGTGCTATTTCTAGGAATAAGTCGAAAAAAACTCTAGCTCAAGTTTTTTGAAAACCTGAGCTAGAGTTTTTTAAAAGCGTAAAATTCATTTTTAAATAATTTTTATCAGAAGTTAAAGTAGTCCTTAGCGTTTTCGTATGCGATTCCCTTAACTATTTTTTCAAGAGCCTTGAAGTCAGCGGGATACTCGCCCTCCTCGACCCACTTGCCGATAAGGTTGCAAAGTATTCGTCTGAAATATTCGTGACGCGGATAGGATACGAAGCTGCGGCTATCGGTAAGCATACCGACGAATCTCGAAAGCATACCGAGATTTGCAAGTGCCATCATCTGTGCCTCCATGCCGTCGCGCTGATCGTTGAACCACCAACCGGAGCCGAACTGTATCTTTCCGGGGGTCGGAGCCTTCTGGAAGTTACCGAGCATAGTTCCGAGCACGTAGTTATCCTTGGGATTAAGAGTATAGAGTATCGTCTTGGGCAGGCAGTTATTATATTCAAGGCTGTTCATAAACGCCGACAGTGCCTCAGCAATACAGAGGTCGTTGATCGAATCAAAGCCTGTATCCGCTCCAAGCTTCTCGTACATTCTTCTGTTATTATTACGCAGCGCGCCTATGTGAAGCTGCATAGCCCAACCGAGTCTCGTGTATTCCTCTGCGCAGACTCTGAGCATTCCGCATTTGAAGGAATCAATCTCCTCCTTAGTAAGCTCCTCACCTGCCATACGCTTGTCAAAAGCTGACACGGGGTCGCCCTCACCATACGGAACGTACTCAAGCGCGTGGTCGGAAAGCCTGCATCCATGCTCGTCAAAGAACTTTATCCTTGAGCGCATCCACTCCACAAGCTCTGCGTATGATTTTACACCGATCATCTCGATATAGGGAATAAAGGTCTCCTTATTTATCTCAACTGCCTTGTCGGGACGGAAGGTCGGTAGTACCTTCGTCGGGAAGTCCTTAAGCTGCTCGTGATATTCAAGAGTGTCGGCAGGGTCGTCGGTAGTACAAACGACCTCTACGTTAGAGCGCAGAATAAGTCCTTGTGCTCTGAAATCCTCTCTTGCAAGGCACTCGTTACATCTGTTCCAGATCATCTCGCAGGTATCCTCGGAGAGAGTCTCGTCTATATCAAAGTATCTCTTCAGCTCAAGGTGAGTCCAGTGATAAAGGGGGTTACCTATAAGAAGGGGCATAGTACGCGCAAACGCCTTAAACTTCTCGTAGTCGTCACCCGCACCGGTAATAAGCTCCTCGTCTATTCCGTTTGTTCTCATCTGGCGCCACTTGTAGTGGTCGCCGCCGAGGAAAAGATCAAATGCATTCTTGAACTTATAGTTTTCCGCGATCATCTTGGGATTAAGATGACAGTGATAGTCGATTATGGGCAGATCCTTTACCATATCGTAAAGCTTTCTACCCGTCTTTGTTTTCAGCATAAATTTATCGTTTATAAAGCTCATAACGTGACTCCATCCTTAAATATCGAAATTTCTCTGTATCCGTTTTTCTCGTTCTTGGTCTCTTCGCCCTCTGCCACTCTGATTATGTAGTCAAAAAGCTCGTTTGTGAGCGGTTCGCCGCTGAGCGTAGGGCTTGCGTCAAAGTCTATCCAGCCGGATTTTCGCTCGGCAAGGCTCTTGTTGGTAGCTATCTTAACCGTCGGCACTGGAGCTCCTACCGGTGTTCCGCGTCCTGTAGTAAAGAGTATTATATGTACTCCCGCCGCCATAAGATTCGTGATCGCAACGATATCGTTTCTGGGGCCGTTGAGAAGCGAAAGTCCGCACTTCTTAAGTCGGTCACCGTAGTCAAGTACGTCAACGACCGTTGAAAGTCCGCCCTTCTGAACACATCCGAGGGACTTTTCCTCAAGAGTAGTTATACCGCCCTTTTTGTTTCCGGGCGAAGGGTTCTCATAGATGACCTGATTGTGACGGGTGTAATAATCCTTAAAATCGTTTATAAGCGCTACCGTTTTCTCAAACACTTCGCGGCTCTCGCACCTTTGCATCAGAAGGTGCTCAGCACCAAACATTTCGGGAACCTCGGTCAGAACGCAGCTGCCTCCCATTGCTATAAGCTTATCAGAAAGTCTGCCTACTAGGGGGTTTGCCGTGATACCGCTGTAGCCGTCGCTTCCTCCGCACTTAAGTCCGAGCTTCAGCTTCGAGATCGAAACCTCGGTGCGCTCAAATCTCTGTGCGTATTTCTGTAATCCTCTGACGATTTCAACGCCTGCCTCTACGTCGTCGTCTACATCCTGAGTGTTAAGGAATTTAACACGCGCCGGGTCATATTCACCGAGTACGGTTTTAAATACGTCGATATTATTGTTTTCGCAGCCGAGGCCGAGCACGAGAACTCCCGCGGCATTCGGATGGTTTACCATGCCGCAAAGTATCTTCTGCGTTATCTTCTGATCGTCTCCGAGCTGTGAGCATCCGAACGGATGAGGAAAGCTGAGCGCGCCAGTGCGCTCTGCGATCTTCTCAGCAACCTTATTTACACAGCCGACGGTGTTAACTATCCACACGTCGTTTCTGATTCCGACCTCACCGTTATCCCTAACGTATCCCATAAATGTAAAGCTCTTATCTTCCTTTGGGATATCGTAAACCTTGGGCGAATAGGTATATTCAAGATTTCCGGAAAGATTCGTTTTTACGTTATGCGAATGAACGTGCTCGCCGCGCTTTATATCGGCGGTCGCGTGTCCTATCGGATTGCCGTACTTTATGATATCCTCTCCGCACTTAATATCGCGAATGGCGTACTTGTGGCCGTCCTCAAGATTGATATCAACGTTATCAAGCTTATTTATTAACATACTTCACAACCTCAGGCTCAAGATATGAGAGATCGACACCCCAAAGCTTTTCATTTGCAAGTATCTCAAGGGGCGTGCGAGATTTCATAAATTCAACGACGTCTCTATCGTCGTTTGTCATATCGGTCCTATAGAAATCAATAAGCTTTGCAAACGCAAACAGGAGTGTTTCGGGCATCTTACCGAATCTCTTTATGTATTCGAGAATAGACGGCAGGACTCTTACCTTGAATTTGCTTACCGAGTTAAGGGCAATTGCGCTGAGGTAGTGCTTGATATAGGGATTCGCGAATCTTTCCAGAACACCCTCGGCATACGCTACAAGCTCCTCGCGCGGAAGATCGAGAGTGGGAATTATCTCATCAAACACGCACTTTCTTATATGCTCTTTCATAACCTCGTTATCAATACAGCTCTTAACGGTATCAAGTTCCGAAAGCATTGCGTAAGGAACGAGTGACGTATGCGCACCGTTGAGAATGCGAACCTTTCTCGTTCTGTACATTTCAAGCTTATCCTTGGTAACTATTACGTTAAGACCTGCCTTTGAGAAGGGTAGCTCTGCTTCTATATCGTAATCGGTCTCAATTACCCAGAGGTGGAAGTACTCGGAGGTGTTTACCATATTATCCTCATATCCAAGCTTCATATCCTCTCCCCTTGGATATCCGGTGTTGATCCTGTCTACGAGAGTGTTGGTAAATACGTTCTCATTCTCTACCCAGTTTATGAATCCGTCACCGAGATTCCAGAGGCGGGCGTATTGAAGAACGCACCTTTTAAGATTATCTCCGTTTCTGTCTATAAGCTCGCAGGGGATGAATACAAATCCGGGAAGTCCAAGCTCAAAGCGGCGCTTAAGAAGAAGGGTTACCTTCGCGGGGAAGCTTTTTGGGGGAGTATCGGTTATTTTATCATCCTCAGAGAATACTATTCCCGCCTCGGTAGTATTGGAAACGACAAAGCGGAAATCGGGGTTCTCTGCGAGGGCGAGATAGCTCGCAAAATCTTCGTAGGGCTTTACGCAACGCGAAATTGAATTAACTACGGTTTTGTCAACTCCCTCGACGCCTCTGATCACGTGAGTATAGCAGCAATTCTGCGCCGTAAGCATATCGCACATACCCTCGGCGATAGGCTGAACCACAACGATGTTTCCGCAGAACGAGCCGTTATCATTCATCTTCTGAACCATCCAGTCTACAAATCCGCGCAAAAATCCGCCTTCGCCGAACTGTATTATTCTTTCCGGTCTTATTACTTTTTCAAATTTCATAGGACATATCCTTCCATATTAATCTTCTACTTATATTTTATATTATACTTATCTTTTTTACCTTAAATAAATTGACAAGTTTTCGGTGCAAATCTTTGTTTTTCGACATTTTTAAGGAATTATATTTAATTAAAAGCCTAAGTGTATTTCGTTGAATGGCCTGCTTTTTTCTATCAGCGCCCCTGTTTTTGTATCAATTTATCTAACATTTTCTTAATTTGCTTAACTTTTTAATTACATAATCTTGATTTTTTTGATATATAATGCTATACTTATAATATAAATTCACAGAAAGGCTTGCAAGATGCCCGAAATCAACACCTCTGTAGAGGAAACCTATTACTTCCACAAGGCAACTGACAAAACGCGCAGTCAATGTACTCGCCATTACCACAACTCGTTTGAGATCTACTATCTCAAATCCGGAAGCTGTAACTACTTTATAGATAACCGCTCGTACGACGTTAGGGTCGGTGATATCGTTCTGATCCCCGAGGGAGTTATACATAAAACCAACTACGACAAGCTGATCCCGCACACCAGATACCTTATAAACTGCTCATCAGCATACGTACCGCGCGGAGTCCTGCCTATCATTCCTTCTATGATGTATTTATACAGAAACTCGGACATATCAAGCGAGGTGGAGGACCTGCTCGAAAAGATTGCCAAGGAATACGAACGCCGTGACGAATTCAGAAACGAAGCGCTGAGATGCCTGACGTTCGAATTGTTCTTTCTTCTCGCCAGAAATATAAATGACTGCACCGAAGTAAGCTCCGGAAGTCTGTTTATCGAGGAGACGGTTGACTACATACAAAAAAATTATATGAACGATATTTCCCTCTCGGATATGTCACACGCGCACTCCGTCAGTCCCGAACACCTTTCCAGAACCTTCAAAAAAGAGACCGGCTTCGGTTTTTCCGAGTATATAACTCTTGTCAGACTGCAAAAGGCTGAATATATGCTACGCAACGAGCCGGGTAAATCCGTTTGCGAGATAGCCTATGCCTGCGGATTCAACGATTCCAATTACTTCTCGGACAAATTTAAAAGGTCATATGGCGTGCCGCCATCAAAGATAAAGATCAAAAGCACCGGCCGCAATAAATAAGGTGATAATATGACGCTTAACGAAAAAATAAAGTGGCTGAGGACAGAAAGGAATATGTCCGAATCCGATCTGGCAAAAGAGCTTGGCGTTTCCGCAAGAACGGTGCTTCGATGGGAGCGCGGCATAACTATGCCGGATATAGAAAGCATCGTGAAGCTATCAGAGATATTCGACGTAAGCTCGGATATGCTAATAAAGGATTCGGTAGACATCCGCAGCGGCAAGGATTCTTCGGCAAAAAAACACGTATGCTACGACGAGGCAAGAGCCTTTCTGCGAGAAAAATTCCGTTCGGCGTACCTAATAGCGCTGGCAACTACCGTAATTATGCTTTCTCCGGGAATAACGCTCGTCATTATGTCGCTTCCTCTCAGCTCAGACGTACTTGCACACTCAATAGGAATTTCGGCATTATTCGTTACGATTGCCGTTGCCGTATCGTTATACATAGCATCTTCCTTCAAGACCTCACGCTTTGATTACATAATGAAGGAAGAAATAACGGTGGACTACTCGGTGATGTCGATGATCTTCGCCGCCGAGGAAAAAACTATGAGAACAAACGCGGCAAGAACGGTCATCGGAACCGCGCTCTGCATACTGTCACCCCTGCCGACAGTGCTAACTGTGATCTCTCCCGCGGCAACGTCGCTTGGCATTACTATTGCCCTCGCCGCGTCACTTCTGACTGCCGCTATCGGCGTTTCCTTATTCTTGATATCGGGAATAAAGCGCTCGGCAATTTCAGCACTCAAGGACTCTAAGCGCGCGCATTCAGTACACCTCAAAAAGCTTGAGGATTCGATCCACGGCAGCTTATGGACGTTGGCTATAGCGATCTATCTCTTTTACAGCATAAAGAGCGGTGAGTGGAAACTAAGCTGGATGATTCTTATTTTTACGGGGGCAATATCGGCAATCATATCGGCGGCGTTTTCTTTCCTTCGCAAAACGAACGGTGAGAGTGATAAGAGCTAAGCCCCGGGACAACTTTACTTACGCAGCAAAATTAGTTAGGCGACCTGCTTTATCGCAGGTCGCCTAACTGTTTTCTCTTTTTCTGTTAGTGATGCTTTTGTTTTCGTTTATGCCTAAAGGCAACGGCACATTACTTCACTGTTTCAACCTTTATGGTATTGGTGTTTCCGGGTGTACCGTTTATCTGACCGCCCGTGAGAACCACGTTATCTCCCTTCCTGAGAGAGAGCGTTTTGATCGCGGCGCGCAGAGCCTGATAGAACACTACCTCGATCGAGCTGTATTCCTCGGTAAGCACAGGAGTAACGCCCCAGCTCAGATTAAGCTTTCTCAGGGCGCGCTCGTCAGTGGTCATTCCGAGTATATCAGCAGGCGAACGGAAGCGGCTGACCATTCGCGCTGTTCTGCCGCTCATTGAATTGACGACTATACACTTTGCTCCTACGTCTATTGCCATTGAGCAGGTTGCGTGCGAAACCGCGTCAAGATTATTTCGGATCTTATAATCGGTCGTTCTGAACCATTCCTTATAGTCTATTCCCTGCTCGGTAAACTCGGCAATTTCTGCCATGTTTTTCACAGCAGATACGGGGTACTTACCCGCAGCGGTCTCTCCTGAGAGCATGATGGCTGACGAACCGTCGTAAACCGCGTTTGCAACGTCGGAAATCTCCGCACGGGTCGGGCGCGGATTCTGTACCATGGATTCAAGCATCTCCGTAGCGGTTATTACACGCTTGCCGAGAAGCCTGCATTTTTTTATAAGATATTTCTGTATAGAAGGAACCTCTACGAACGGGATCTCGACGCCAAGATCGCCTCTGGCAACCATTATTCCGTCAGCGATCTCACATATCTCATCAATATTGTCAACGCCGGCACGGTTTTCTATCTTCGCGATTATGTCGATATCCTCACCGCCGTTTTCATTAAGAAATCTGCGTACTGACTCTATGTCGCTCTTTGTTGAAACAAATGATGCCGCAACGAAGTCTACCTCGTTTTCTATTCCGAAAAGAAGATCCGCTTTATCTTGAGCGGAAAGATACTCCTGAGTAAGCACCTTGTTCGGGAAATGCATGCTTTTTCTGTCCGAAAGCTCGCCGCCCGATATAACCCTGCAATGCGCCACCTTTTCACCGAGAGACTCCACCTCGAATATAACGAGTCCGTTGTTTACAAGTATGCGATCTCCAACCGAAAGCTCGTTTATCAGATTCTCATAAGTGACCGAAACGCGGCTTTCGTCACCTATAACGTCCTCGGTCGTAAAATCAAACAAATCGCCGTCGGCAAGGGTTATCTTCTTACTCTCAAAGGTCTTGATACGGTATTCAGGACCTTTGGTATCGAGCATTATTGCTATCGGCAGGTCCAGCTTTTCTCTGACGCGCTTGATCATATCTATCTTTTCTTTATGCTCGGAATGAACGCCGTGAGAGAAGTTAAGTCTGGCAACGTTCATACCGGCGCGGCACATTTTCTCGATCACCGTGTCGTTATTTGATGCCGGTCCGATCGTGCATATTATTTTTGTCTTACGCATATTATCACCTTTTTGGATTGATCAGATCTAAGCCGATCAATTTTTATTTCTTATATTCCTCTGCAAGCGCACGGAATGCGGGGAGTGAACGGATTATTCTGTCCTTATCCACACAGTAAGCGATGCGAACGTATCCCTTAACGCCAAAATCGTCGCAGGGAACGACAAGTATCTCCTTTTCCTTAGCCCTCTCATAAAACTTGACGGCATCCTCCTCAAGAGCCTTAACAAACAGATAAAAAGCTCCGTCAGGCTTCACGCACTCGTAGCCGTACGAGGTGAGATTTTCATAAAGAATATCTCTGTTTTCCTTGTATATGTTCACGTCCACCTTAGCGGAAACGTTTTTCTTTATAACCTGCTGGAAAAGGCTTGGCGCACATACGTATCCGAGCGATCTTCCCGCTCCGCAAACGGCAAGATAAACGTTGCGGCTGTCCTTCATA
Source organism: Eubacteriales bacterium (assembly GCA_045652665.1). Classification (GTDB taxonomy): domain Bacteria; phylum Bacillota; class Clostridia; order Oscillospirales; family CAG-272; genus UBA1740. The sequence continues at coordinate 45,748 of JAZRUS010000058.1, forward strand.
TTCGGATTTACCGCAATGTAGCCTATACGCTCGCCGGGAAGCGAAAGTGCCTTTGAATAGGAATAGCATACAAGCGTATCGTCGTAGTAATTCATAAGATACGGAACGCTTATTCCGTCAAACGCAAGCTCGCGGTACGGCTCATCAGCTATCAGATAAATAGGATGACCGTATTCAAGCTCCTTATTCCTCAGAACCTCGCAAACCGCCTTTACAGTCTCTTCGCTATATACGACTCCGCTTGGGTTATTCGGAGAATTTATAATGACCGCCTTGGTATTCTCGGTGATCCTTGATTCAAAATCGCAAACGTCTATTTGGAAGGTTCTCTCAACAGGCGTTGAAACTACGACATTACCGCCTGTGTTCTCGACAAAGACGCGGTACTCGGTGAAGAACGGAGCAAAGAGCACGCACTCCTCCCCCGGATTCATAAGAGCCTTAAGCGATATCGTAAGAGACGCCGCCGCGCCGCAGGTCATATATATGTTATCTGCGGAAAGAGAGGTCGAGAAGCTCTTGTTTATATGCTCTGCGATAGCCGCTCTGGTGCCCAGATCGCCCTGAGCAGAGGTATACCCGTGTAAAAGAACCGAGTTTTCATTCTTAATAAGCTCGGTTATCGTGTCGCTGATCTCATGCGGAGGCTCAACGCTCGGATTTCCGATACTGAAATCAAAAACGTTCTCCTTGCCGATCTCTGCCGCACGTGTCTTGCAATATTCAAATATCTCACGGATTATTGAGCGCTTATTTCCGAGCGCAAACATTTTTTCGTTTATCATATCTTAAGTCCTAACAGTTTGATTGCATTTTCCGAAAAGATCCTGTTTTCGGTTTCTTTGCCGAGAGAATATCCTTTCATTATCTCGACATCCCGTGCTATGTCGCGCCACGGACTGTCCGTCGCAAACAGTATCCTTTCGTCTCCATGCTTTTCAAGTATTTTTTTAAACATGCCTTCGCCAATCTTCGGAAGGCTGAACGCCGTGTCAAAATAAACGTCCTCTCCGGCAAGAAGCTCAAGCACCTGATCCGAGAGCTCAGCGCCGCCGATATGAGCAAGCACGAGCTTTGAATAACCGCCGACTCTGTCGAGCAAGCGCAAAACCCGCTCGGGCGTGCATTTTATCGGTTGACCTACGTAAGCACCGTCAAGTCCGGCGTGTGTAACCACTATAAGACCGAGCCTTTTGGCATAGCTTACGATCCTAACGTATCTTTCGTCATCTATAAATCTGCCCTGATAATCGGGATGTATTTTTACACCTTTTATACCGAACGCAAGCACAGCGTCAAGACGCCCTTCGATATCCTCCTCATCCGGATGAATACCCGCAAAGGAGAGTATCTGTGCTCCGTCTGCCTTCTCCCGATTCAGCTCCTCTGCAAAGCGAAGTATACCGTCAAACTGCCGCGGCTTGGTCAGAACGGGCAGATTTACGGCAAGGGATACCCCTGCCGCGTTCAAAGACGAAAGCAGTCCTGCTACGGTTCCGTCCGAATACGGCGTAGCATTTGCGCTTTTTGCTAGGGCGGCGACCGTAGCCGCCGCTATCCTCTCGGGAAATACGTGTGTATGGAAATCTATTATCATATCAATTAAAGAGCCGCAATCTCCTCGGAAGTCATCGTGCCTATGTTTGCAAGTCTGAGCACCTCGCAAGCCTCCTCAAGCTCGTTGGTCTTCATTACGATAGAGGCATCGGTTGCCTCTACGGAAAGACCGTACATATACTCGATATTAATGTTCTTATCGGTAATAAGAGCGAGAATAGACTGGAGAGCGCCTGCCGTATGAGGCACCTTAATTATTATAACGTCCGTAAGCATGCTGGAGAAGCCCGCCTTAAGAAGGACCTCGCATCCGCGCTCGGGGAGATTTACTATGAGACGGAGCAGACCGTATTCAGTAGTGTCCGCAAGACTGATCGAAAGAATATTTACGTTGTTTTCCTTTAATACGTGAAGAACCTCTCCAAGTCTTCCCTGTCTGTTTTCAATAAATACCGATAACTGCTTTACTGTCATTTTCATTCCCTCCTCAATATAATTTACGGTTGTCTATAACGTGAACCGCCTTGCCCTCACTGCGCTTAAGGGTGTTGGGTCCCATCAGCTTGATCTTAGCACTGATACCGAGCGCCTGCTGAATAACGGTTCCGATCTTCTTCGTAAGCTTCTCAATTCCCTTGATCTCGTCGGTATAATACTTGGTGTCTACCTCTACCTGAATCTCAAGGCTGTCGAGATTGTTTTCTCTGTCTACTATCATCATATAGTGGGGAGTTACCTCCTCAACGTTAATGAGCGCGGCTTCTACCTGGCTCGGGAACACGTTTACACCCCTGATTATAAGCATATCGTCGCTTCTTCCCTTGAAGCGTGAGATCCTCGCAGAGCATCTGCCGCACTTACAGGGCTCGTGAGTTATGCTTGTGAGATCCTTGGTTCTGTAACGGATGAGCGGAATTCCCTCCTTGGTAAGGGTGGTGAAAACAAGCTCGCCCGTCTCACCGTCGGCAACAGGTGTGAGGGTTTTAGAATCTATGATCTCGGGATAGAAATGATCCTCGCATATATGAAGGCCTGCATGATACTGACAGTCACACGCAACGCCGGGGCCCATTATCTCGCTGAGTCCGTAGATATCGTGCGCCGTGATATTAAGTCTGGATTCTATCTCCACGCGCATCTTATCGGTCCATGGCTCCGCGCCGCAGATCGCCGCCTTCAGCTTGATCTTATCGATAAGTCCCTCATCTCTCAGAACCTCCGATAAGTGGAGGAGATAAGACGGAGTGCATGCGATCGCCGTTGCGCCGAAGTCCACCATCATGGTAGTAAGCTTCTTTGAGTTTCCGGTGCTCATAGGAACTACCATTGCCCCGATCTTCTCAGCTCCGTAATGAGCGCCGAGTCCGCCTGTAAAGAGACCGTAGCCGTAAGCAACCTGAATTATGTCGTCACGGTTTACGTTTGCCATAGACATACACCTTGCAACGCACTCAGCCCATACGTCAATATCATTCTGAGTATATCCGACGACGGTAGCCTTGCCCGTAGTACCGGACGATGCATGAATTCTGACTATATCCGAGTGCGGAGCCGCGAACAAACCGAAGGGGTAGGTATCGCGTAGATCGTCCTTAGTTGTATAGGGAAGCTTCGTAATATCGTCTATACCCTTGATATCCTCGGGGTGCACACCAATCGAATCCATCCTGTTACGGTAGAATTCCACGTTGTCATATACGTACTTAACAAGCCTTACGAGTCTTTCGCTTTGAATGGCCTTCATCTGCTCGCGGGACATACATTCGTATTTTTTATTCCAGATCATTTTCTTATCCCTCTTTAGTTAAATTTCGTATCCTGCTTTGAACGCCATTGTGTTTATATCAACCGTTTTGGGCGGGACGGTTGCGCGAAGAACGTTAAGCCACTCATCAATCTCAAAGCCTATGTGCTTTGCGGCAAGTCCGAGAACGGCGATATTCAAAACCTTACTGTTACCGAGGCTTTTTGCAATTGCCGCACCGTCTATCGTATAGACCATGTGCTTTGCAGAGAGCTTTTCAATAATTCCTTCGGGATAGCTTGCAGCTCCTATAACGACGGTCATAGGATCGATTCTGGTATCGTTCACTATCATAACGCCGTCGGGCTTAAGGAAGTGAGCGTACCTTTGAGCCTCAAGACGCTCAAACGAAATGAGAATGTCAACGCATCCCTCCTCGACTACCGGCTCATAAACCTTTTCTCCGAATCTTACGAAAGTAACTACGCTTCCTCCGCGCTGTGCCATTCCGTGAACCTCTGAGAGCTTTACGTCATATCCGCCGGCAAGAGCTGTCTTTCCTATAATGCGGCTCGTCAGCAGAGTTCCCTGTCCACCGACGCCGACAACCATAATGTTCATATTAATACTCCATTCTGTCGCCACTTGGCGACCGCACAAATTTATAATGAATTTTTGTGTTCGCTTTGCGACGATTTGGACTAAGCCTCCAAATCGCAAAAATTCGATGGCGTGATTAACCTCTGCTTTGGTTAGATGTCGGTTATTTCACGCTAATCATCCATTCTGTCGCCACTTAGCGACCGTACAAATCTTATAATGAATTTTTGTGTTCGCTCTGCGACGATTTGGACTAAGGCTCCAAATCGCAAAAATTCAATGGCGTGATTAACATCTGCTTTGATTAGATGTCGGTTATTTCACGCTATTCTTCCCTGTTATCAAACCCTTGCTATTTTTTCGATCGCGTCGAATTTACAGTAATTCATACACAGTCCGCAACCGTTGCACATGGTTTCATCTATCTTTACCGTTCCGTCCCGGTTCTTAGTGATCGCGGGGCATCCGATCCTGAGGCAGGCGCCGCACTTACGGCACTTCTCGGCATTGCATACACATTTATTGGGGAATTTTAACCCCTTTATAAGTGCGCAGGGAGCCTTCGTAATAATTACCGTAAGCTCGTCGGATGCAACGCTCTCTTTAACCAGAGCCTCAAGACCCTTTACGTCGAAGGAATCGATCTCAAATACACGCTTGACTCCTATCGCGCGGCAAAGCTCGGCAAGATCTATTGCATACGTCTCCTCGCCCTTAAGCGTCTTTCCCGTAGCGGCATGCTCCTGATGTCCCGTCATGCCCGTGGTTCGGTTATCAAGGATCATTACGGTGCCCGTAGCCTTGTTATACACCATATTGACAAGCGAGTTTATACCGGTGTGAAGGAATGTGGAGTCACCGATAGTTGCTACCCAATTTTTAACGTAATCCTTGCCGTGTGCCATCTCCATTCCGTGAAGAACAGAAATGCTTGAGCCCATACATATCGTAGTATCTATAACGTTCAGCGGAGCTACCGCGCCCAGCGTATAGCATCCAATGTCACCCGCCGCGTGTATCTTAAGCTTATTCAAAACAGAGAATACGCTTCTGTGCGGGCATCCGGGACAAAGGATCGGGGGACGGGCGGGAGTAGCCTCCGGCTGCTCGATAGCGTCATTACAGCCGTAAAGGACCTTTTTAAGCATATTTGCGCTGTATTCGCCCTGCTTCGTAAAGAGCTCCTTACCCTTAACGGCAAATCCCCAGCTTCTTACCTGCTCCTCTATTACCGGCTCAAGCTCCTCGAATATGTAAACCTCGTCAACAGCCGCGATAAATTCCTCGATAAGCCTTCTCGGCAAAGGGTTAACCACACCGAGCTTAAGAACGCTGGCATCCGGTGCCGCTTCTTTTACGTACTGATAAGCGATACCCGACGTTATAAAGCCAATCCTCTTATCGTTAAGCTCTACCTTGTTTACCGGGAAATCCGAAGCTTCCTTTGCCATAAGATCTTCTCTCGCCTCAACGACCTTATGTCTGCCGATCGCGGATGCGGGCATCATTACGTATTTAGGAACGCTTCTTTCATACACCTTATCTTCGGGGGTAACCCTTTCCGAAAGAGATACCACGCTCTGAGAATGCGAGAGCTTTGTAGTGGTTCTGAAGATTACGGGAGTATCGTATCTTTCACTGAGCTCATACGCAAACTTCATAAATTCCTTTGCCTCTCCGCTGTCAGACGGCTCCACCACGGGAAGATGCGCGCTCCTTGCTATCATCCTCGTGTCCTGCTCGTTCTGCGAGCTGGCAAGACCGGGGTCATCAGCAACGACTATTACGAGACCGCCGTTTACACCCGTATAAGAAATCGTGTAGAGAGGGTCAGAGGCTACGTTAAGTCCGACGTGCTTCATACACGCAAGGCTTCTTACACCTGCAATCGACGCGCCCGTCGCTACCTCAAGCGCAACCTTCTCGTTCGGCGCCCATTCGGTATAGACCTCATCGTATTCTGCGAGAAACTCGCTTATCTCCGTACTGGGGGTTCCGGGGTATGCGCTGGAAACCTTAACGCCTGCCTCGTACGCTCCCCTTGCTATGGCATCATTGCCAAGCATAATTTTCTTTTCTTCCATTTATGTAATTCTCCTATTTTATTTTCTGAGATCCTTAACTCTCTTAGCCTTACCCTCAAATCTTGCAAGAGTGTTCGGGCTTTCAAGCTTTATCTTCGCATCGAGTCCGAGAACGATCCTGAGCTTATTTCTTATCTCGCTCTCTATCGACTCAAGCTCTCTGAACGAGTCGGTTGCCTTAGCAAGCTCAACCCTTACGGTAAGCTTATCCGAATATCCGTCCCTCTCAACTATGATCTCATAGTGAGGACCGAGTCCGTCAACCGAGAGGACGACCTCCTCGATCTGACTCGGGAACACGTTTACACCGCGGATCTTAAGCATATCGTCACTTCTTCCCGACAGGTTCTCCATACGGCAGGTAGTTCTGCCGCACTTGCACTTTTCATAATGCAGACGCGTGAGATCCTTCGTTCTGTACCTGATAAGAGGAAGAGCCTCTTTCTTTATACAGGTGATCACAAGCTCACCCCATTCACCCTCGGGGAGAACCTCTCCGGTTTCGGGATCGATGAT
>JAZRUS010000059.1:0-44637 GCA_045652665.1 Eubacteriales bacterium
GTTAGCGTCGATATCAAAGGTTACCTCAATCTGAGGAACTCCTCTGGGAGCTGCGGGAATTCCGTCAAGAATGAATCTTCCGAGAGTTGCGTTTCCTGCAGCCATCTCGCGCTCGCCCTGAAGAACGTGAATTTCAACAGAAGTCTGACCGTCAGCCGCGGTGGAATAAACCTGGCTCTTCTTTACGGGAATAGTGGTGTTACGCTCAATAATCTTGTTGAATACGCCGCCGAGAGTCTCGATACCGAGAGAAAGGGGAGTTACGTCAAGAAGAAGAACGTCCTTTACGTCTCCGCCGAGAACGCCGCCCTGAATAGCCGCGCCGATAGCTACACACTCGTCGGGGTTAATGCCCTTGAAGGGCTCCTTGCCCATAAACTTCTTAACAGCCTCCTGAACTGCCGGGATTCTCGTAGAACCGCCGACAAGAAGGACCTTTGATACCTCGGAGGGGGAGATGCCCGCGTCGGAGAGTGCCTTTTTCGTGGGTACGATAGTTGCCTCAACGAGATCGTGGGTAAGCTCGTCGAACTTTGCTCTGGTGAGGGTTGCCTCAAAGTGCTTGGGGCCGGTTGCGTCTGCGGTAATGAAGGGGAGAGAGATGTTAGACGACATAACGCCGGAAAGCTCTATCTTAGCCTTCTCCGCCGCATCCTTAAGTCTCTGGTGAGCCATCTTATCCTTGCGAAGATCGATACCGCCGTTTTCCTTTGCGAATGTATCTGCCATCCAGTTTACGATTCTGTCGTCGAAATCGTCGCCTCCGAGACGGTTATTACCCGCGGTTGCAAGAACCTCAAATACTCCGTCAGAGATATCGAGGAGCGATACGTCGAAGGTTCCTCCGCCAAGGTCGAACACCATGATCTTCTGGCTTTCTTCCTTATCCATACCGTATGCAAGAGCTGCCGCAGTAGGCTCGTTGATAATTCTCTTTACCTCAAGACCGGCAATTCTGCCCGCGTCCTTGGTTGCCTGGCGCTGCGCGTCAGTGAAGTATGCGGGAACGGTGATTACCGCATCGGTAACGGTCGTTCCGAGATAAGCCTCGGCATCAGCCTTAAGCTTCTGAAGGATCATTGCAGAGATCTCCTGGGGAGTATACTGCTTTGCGTCGATAGACACCTTCGTGTCAGATCCCATATCTCTCTTTATAGAGCTGATGGTCTTGTCGGGGTTGGTTACTGCCTGACGCTTTGCAACCTGACCTACAAGTCTTTCGCCGTCCTTTGTGAATGCGACTACCGAGGGGGTCGTTCTTGCGCCCTCCGGATTAGTGATAACGATAGGCTCGCCGCCCTCAAACACTGCAACGCAGGAGTTGGTCGTACCTAAATCAATACCTATAATTTTTCCCATTTTGTTTTCCTCCAAATATTATAGAAAATTTTATTAACTTATTTAGCGGCTTAGTTTGCCGTCTTTACCATTGCGAAGCGGATGATCCTTCCGCCCTTTTTGTATCCCTTTTGGAATACCTCGACGATCTCGTTTTCGCCAAACGATTCGTCATCAATATGCATCACTGCATTGTGAAGATTGGGGTCGAATTTATCACCGACCTTGCCGACCTCCTCAACGCCAAGCTTGGAAAAGACTCCGTCGACCGACTTCGCGATCATAACAAGCCCCTCCTTGACCTTGGAGTCGTCATCGTAGCAGGCTGCGCGCGCAAGATTGTCGATTATCGCGAGAAATTCCGACACGGTATCCGACATAGCTACCTCGTAGGTCGCGTCCTTCTCCTCGCGGGAGCGACGGCGGAAGTTATCGTACTCCGCTGCCATCCTTAGATATTTATCATCCTTTTCTCTTATCTCTGCCTTAAGCGCCTCGATCTCATCGAGAAGCGCCTTCTCGGCATCCTTTTTCGAGCTCTTTTTATTCTTCTTTTCGTCGGGTACTTCCTGCGTCGCGCCCTCTTCCGTCTTTATCTCTTTCTCTTCCATTAATAGATACCCTTCTTTCCGTCGCCAAGTAATTTTTCATCCTCGCTGAATATCCTGTCAATACCGGATGCGAGCTGGTTTATCATTCCGATAACCTTCGAATAGTTCATTCTCTTTGGTCCTATAACGCCTATTGCAAGCCGCTTTCCGCCGATATTTACGTTTCTGAATATCAGCGTCGTATTGCTCATTACGTCGGATGCGTTCTCGGTTCCTATATATACGTTTATGCCGTCCTCATTGGTTGTATGAGAGGATATAACGTCGAGCAGCTTATCCTTTTCCTCAAGAACTCCGAGCAGATTTCTGAGCTTCTCGGTGTCCGAATACTCGGGATACTTTAGGAGCTTGTTGATACCGTCAAGCTTTATATCCGCAGTGTCAAGCTCGCTGAGCGTTTCGTATATCACCTTGACCGCCGGATGCACCATCGCGCCTGCCGAGCCCATGAGCGCCTCAAGGCGAACTATTATCGGCATGCTGATATTTTCGCTTACGGTGTTAACAAGATATACGTTTGCCGCCTCGGTAAATCTTCGCAGATCATCCTCTGTTATAGAGAAAGACAGATGTATCGGCTTTGCCTTTACCGTGTCACCCGGAAACATCATTACGAGAAGGAAGTCGCGCGGGGAAATGAACACGCTGTCAAACCGATTTATTCTGGCGTTTCCCGCGCCCGGCTTAAAGGCTATACCGGTGTAGTCGGTGAAGGACGCGGCAAGCTTTGATGCCTCGGAGAGGATTTCATCCATTTCGGTAAGCTTATAGCGTAGCCGCTCGTTTATCTCGTCTATCTCGGTGCGCGTTTCACTGTACTGGCGCACGAGCGCATCTACGTAGAACCGATAACCGAGCTCAGACGGGACTCTGCCCGCAGACGTATGCGGTTGAACGAGGTATCCCATTTCCTCAAGCTCTGCCATCTCGTTTCTGATCGTGGCAGGCGAGCAGGCTATCATTGCTTCCTGGGACAGATATTTCGAGCCAACCGGCTCACCGTTGTTTATATGAGCGTCTACTATTGCTTTAAGTATCTGCTTTTTTCTGGCGGAAAGCCTTGAATCCTCCAAAATATCACTCCCTTAAGCGTTTTTAGCACTTACACCCGATGAGTGCTAATGCTGACATCTATAATATAATATTTTTTTGCCCAACTGTCAATAGTTTAGCCGCAAAATTTTATGAACTTTCTGTTAACATTTGTTTGTCGCGGCTCTAAAGTGCTAAAAATCATCCTTTTGTCCGTGCTTTTTCTATGCCAGTACAAAAACAAGCGGTTGTCCGCTACCTTCGGTAAAGAACAGCCGCTTTTTTCTTTTTAAAGACTAGGCAAGATACGGGTCATCCCATAGTTTCAATGTCTGTCCAAGTCCTTTTTTCTTTGCGTTTTCATACAGTTCATAGCCCCATGCCACGTCCCATACAGGCATACCGCTTGCGATGAAGCAGATTCTCTCGTCCTCGGATACACGTCCGGGAGATGTGCCGCAGATCACGTCACCGAGACTTACGCCCTTTGTAATGGGAGGCAGCTTCCCTTCATACATAAATCTGTAGATCTGAACGGCTATACCGTTAATGAAGCGCTCGTTTTCCGGAAGCAAAAGGTGTTCATCAAAATATACCTCGTGCATTTTTGCATTATCCCAGATAACTTTAGATGTTGTAAAGTATTCTTCATCAACGACGCCCCTTCCAGTGAAGATAAGAAGCGATCCCTTTTTAAGCCAGGAATTTTCAAGCTTGATGGGCTTTACGGACGAAGCCGCAACACTTATTATATCGCCGGCACGCACCGCTTCCTCAAGGGAGGTTACGCCTCTCGCCTTTATTCCGTATCTTTCGCTCATTTCTTTAGCGAAGGCTTCCGCCTTTTCAATTATAAGGTCGCAAACTACGAGTTCCTTAAGATTTTTCGCCTCGTTTATAATTCCTTCAAAGCAAGCCTTGCTTACGGGACCCGCGCCGATGCATGAACAAACAGCCGCATCCTTATTAGCAAGATGTCTTACGCCTACACCGGGAACACAGCCTGTACGAACCGAGCTGATGAGGTTGCCCGACATCAAAGCAATAGGTTCGCAGGTATCCGCATCATTAAGCATTACCATAAGTATTGAGCGCGGCAATCCTCTCTGCGGATTTATAATGTTTGAACCGTACCACTTCTCTCCCGCCACATTGAAACGGCCGCCAACGTACGCGGGCATAGCCATAAATCGTCTGTCGGGGGCATCTTTCGGCATATTGGGGAACGGACTTTCTTTAGGGAATTTCATCATAATTCCATGAGAGTTTTGCTTATCGCCGCCCATCACGTAGTCGCCCACGCTCAAAAGACGGAAGACCTCCTCCTCGACATCAATACAACGAGCGTAATCCAATGCTCCCGCTTCAATCACTTCTTCTTCGCTAAGATACAAAAAATCTGTCTTTTTTCCCATAATCTTCCCACCTGTTTTGTATTTTTTAATACGTTTGTTGCAAAAAATGTATTTTTTACTTTTTAATTATATCATGCGTACTCTGCAAAGTCAATACGGTATTAATATTTTAATTGGAAATTTTGTATTATTTAATACAAAACTATTGTTTTTTATTGAAATTCATTGTATAATTAATAAAAAACCTGTGAGGGAATCTTATGAATATAATTGATATGATCAAGTCAAGCATCAATCAGATGACAAAATCAGAATACAGGGTTGCCACGTTCTTTTTGGGAAATCCAAACGATTTTGCTTTTGAAACGCTTGACGCCATAGCAGAAAAAATCAATACGAGTACCACTTCTGTTATTCGTTTTTGCAGAAAGCTCGGTTTTTCGGGATATAAGCCTTTTCAAGATGCGGTACGGTCCTGCTTCAAATATGAGCTTACCCTTCCGGATAAGTTCAAGAGAACGGTAAAAACCGATACTAAGGATGCGCAGCTTTCCCAAACCGTCCGAAATGCCATCAGCTGTATCGAACAAACGTTCAGCAATCTTTCTTCCGCCAAAATATATGATGCCGTAAATACCGTCACCAAGGCAAAAAGGGTATTTTGCTTTGGACTCAAGGAATCCTTCGCTCTCGCTCATTATGCATACACAAGATTTTTAACAGTCCGCAACAACGTTTTTATGCTGTCAGCGGGTCAGGGGGGAGAAATTGAGTCTGTTTTGAGCTTGGGAGAAGGGGACGTTTGTATATTCTTTCTGTTTCACAGATACACAAAGCAGTCGCCGCAGATCCTCGAGCTGCTTAAAAAACAAGGCGCTTCGGTTATACTGATAACCTCTCCGCCCTACGATGAAATCGAAGATAACGCGTCTATACTTCTTCCGTGCTTTGTGGATATTAACGGAATTAAGAACTCCGCCGTTTCACCGATATGTATAATAGACCATCTGTGCAACGCGGTCGTAGTTGAGAGCGGAGACAAAACCCTCGGTTATATGAAGCAATCCGAGGCTCTATTTAAGGAATTTACGTTTTAGGTGACAGTCATGAAACAAGGAAAAATATTAAAAGGCTATATTTTTGTAATTTTAAGCGCATTAATTTTTGGACTTATGCCGCTTATGGCAAAGTTTATTTATGCAGAAGGAGTTAATCCTACAACCCTGGTTTTTTTAAGAAACCTCATCTCCGCGCCTGTACTTGCCGCACTTGCTTTGTTAACCGGCGGCTCAATCAAAATAAAAACGAAGCTGATTCCCAAAATAAGTATTATCGCCGTTATGGGCTGCTGCATAACTCCGCTGCTTTTGTTCAGCTCTTATAATCACATTCCGTCCGGTACGGCTACAGTCTTTCATTTCATATATCCCGCCGCTGTCGTGGTAGGCGAGTTTTTCTTCCTTAAAAGCAAAATCAAATACGGACACGTTATAAGCGTAATTGTGTGCATTATAGGCATTGCATTATTCTATAACCCAAACAGCGAGATCAACTTAGAGGGCAGTTTATATGCACTCTTATCCGGAATTACGTATGCAACGTACGTTATATGCCTCTCTGCTTTCCGGCACAAGGAAATCTCCATTTTCACCTTCAGCTTTTACGTAGCAACCATTTGTTCGGCAGTAATGCTCCTTGTGTGTCTGTTCACAAACGGCCTCGCCCTTCCTCAATCGTTTTTGGGATGGTTACTTGCTATTCTGTTCGCGATCTCCCTAAATGTAGGAGCAGTGGTGCTTTTCCAAAAAGGCACGTTCCTGATCGGCGGTGGAAGAGCATCTATTCTGAGCACTTTCGAGCCTATTACAAGTATTTTGGCCGGCGTTCTTATATTTAATGAAAAAATAAGCATTTTTTCGGTTGCGGGTACAATTCTGGTCATTACTGCGAGTGTTTTAATTGCACTCCAAGACGTCCGGAATGCAAAGAAGGATGAAACGGCAATCAACTCAAATACAAAATGTAAATTAAAATACGACTCAGATGATTGTTAATCCGGTAAATATTAACGGCAGGGGGCTTCTAATCAGCGCCTCCTGCCGTATCTTATTTGTTACTAATTACTCGATCGTCATATCAAGCTTGAAGCGAAGAATCTTACGAAGAGTGTTCTTCGGGAATTCCTCGGTGCGAACCTTAAGAACTCCGATCTTCTTATACTGAACCGTAGTACGGTTATAATCGTTAACGAAATTCTGAAGATATGCCTGAATATCGGTTATGCCGTTCTTCTCTAAAAACTCCTTGTCGGGATATATCTCGCATACTATGGCGTTATACTCCATTCCGCGCTTCGATTGCCCCTCGTAAACAATGGTATCGATAACACCGGGAACGGATGCAAACACGTTCTCGATCTCCTCGGGATATACGTTCTTACCGTTGGAGAGGATGATGAGGTTCTTCTTTCTTCCGGTGATCCTTATCGTTCCGTCCTTGTCGAACTTTCCGTAGTCTCCGGTCCTGAAGTAGCCTTCCTCGTCGAATGCCTCCTTGGTCGCTTCCTCATCCTTGAAGTATCCAAGCATAACGTTGGGGCCCTTTACACATATCTCTCCATCGCCCGCCTCGTTGGGATCGGCAATCTTTACGGTGTCGATGTCAATGGGATATCCCACGGTGCCTGCAACCTGCTTCTTGGAATGATTAACTGCAATGATCGGAGCGCATTCGGTAATTCCGTATCCGTTGAGGGTAGTAATTCCTATGCCGTCAAAGAACTTTATGATATCAGCATTGATCGGAGCGCCGCCGGAGATAACCATCTTTACCTCTCCGCCAAGCGCGTCTCTAAGAGACTTAAAGAGCTTCTTACGAAGGTCTATTCCAATCTTGCGGAGAACGTTAGACACACCCATCATAAACTTTACAAGTCCGACCTTGCCCTGATCCTTTATTCCCGCCTGCATTTTGCGGTAGAAGGTCTCAAGGTAAAGGGGAACGAGGATAAGGTGCTCCGGCTTCTGCTCCTTGAGCTCCTTAACTACGTATTTAAGACCGGAGGAAATGTATATCTCCGTTCCTATCATCATATGACCGACGAACATAACGCTTGAGCCGTAGGTATGGTGAGGAGGAAGAACGCCGACCGTCCTTCTTCCGAAATCTATATAGGGTATGATATCGGACAGATCCGAAAGAACGGCACTCTGCGAGAGCATAACTCCCTTTCCCTTGCCGGTAGTACCGGAGGTGAAAACAAGCAGAGCAAGTACATCGGCATCTATCGGCGCATTATCAAATCTCGACGGGTCCTCGGCATCAAGCTTCGCTCCTGCCTCTGCGATTGTCTCTAGGCGCTCGCACTCCGCATCCGCGGGACTCTGCATGTATACGACACTCGCGCCGCACTTCTCCTTGATCACCTCTGCCTTTTCACGAATATCGTAATCAATGAAAAGGACGTCGATGTCCGCCCTATGGGCAGTGTCGGCAAGATCCTCAGCGAGCCAATCGCGGTCGAGGGGAACTATGACCGCTCCTACGGAGAGAATAGAAAAATACATTCTTACCCAAGAGTATGAGAATTTTCCTATAACGGCACAGTGCTTACCGGCCAATCCCCGATCCAAAAGCCCTGCGCCCATTGCTCGAACATCGGCATAAAGCTCGGCAAAGGTCTTTTTATTTACTTCCTTATCATGAGGGTTATCGCGGAAGGCGTAGGCTGTCTTGTCCGGGTACATCTGCGAAGCTTTTACAACGAGGTCGCGAATATTTGCAAACTCCTGTTTTTCGTGCAGTACGTGGTTTTTCATAAATTCTATCCTTATTCTGTTTTTTCGTCGCTTTCGACGTTATTAGCTTGAAATGTAGGATCTAATTCCATGCTTAAGCTTTATTCTAACACACAACATTCATTTTGTCAATATTCGACGAAAAATAACCGTAACAAATTTGGTGTTTTGACAATTATTCCGCTTTTGTTTGTAGCTTCAATTGACTTTATATAGCGGAAGTGATATAATCAATTCGTGATTTAATTTATTTATCTACACGACCGTTATGAAAACGGCGGAACGGAGGCGCTAATGAAAAAATATCTGATTCCGGAATTCGGCAAGTTCTACAAAGCGAATCTTCACTGCCACTCTACGGTGAGCGACGGAGGCCTCACCCCCTCGGAGCTCAAGGAAGAATATATGAAGCTCGGTTACTCGATAATTGCCTACTCCGACCACGACGTTATGATTCCTCACCGCGACCTGCGCGACGAAGGGTTCCTGCCGCTGACAGCTATTGAATTCGACGTATCAAATCCGAATCGCACACTTTCCTCCGGCTCTACCTGCCATTTCAATTTTATCGCTCTTGACGAGAATATCGAGAGCCAGCCTCTTGATCCCGACTACGAGCGCAGCTATACTCCGGAGTGCATAACCGATATGATGACTCGCGGAAGACTTGGAAATTTCTTCGTTACCTACAATCACCCGTCCTGGTCGCAAGAGAGCTATAACGAATACTCTCGGTATAACGGAATGCACGCGATGGAGATAATAAACCATCTGTCCGCCGTGGGCTCCGGTGCTGCTGAGTGGAACGACCGTGTGTACGACGATATGCTACGTTGCGGCAAGCGCATTTTCTGCATCGCGGCAGACGACACACATTCAAAGTATAAGCAGGGCACAGAGTTTTTAACCCTCGGCGGTGCATTTACGATGATAAAAGCGGAGTCGCTGGATTATAAGAGCATTGCCAATGCTCTTGTAAACGGACATTTCTATTCTTCCGAGGGACCGGAAATAAAATCGCTGTGGTTTGAGGACGGACGAATTTGCATCGACTGTTCTACAGTGGACAGGATAATCTTCACGTCCTACCCGACTCGCGGATATGCGAACGTCGACGACACGGGCGAGGGTATCTCCCACGCGGAATACACGCTCAAGGGAACCGAGGCGTTTGTACGCGTAACGCTTATTGACAAGCGAGGAAAGCGCGCATACACCAACGCTTATTTTACAGATGACCTAAAGGGATGAGCTAAGAGTATATTGCCTATTGACTTTTGGAAAAATCTATGATATAATCATTTCGATAACACTGAGGGAGTAGCGAGCGCATCATATTGCGTAGCAAGTCAACATACTGATCTTTCGATCTGGCTTGCTTCAAATCGCGAGACTCATGTATTGCGCGAGCTATGCATGGAGTCTTTTTCCGAATTCCGAGCACGGCTAGAGCGGTGCTCGGCTTTTTTTAGCCGTTTTTACCAACAAATTCATCAGCCATTGACGGCAGATCGGACTCACTATGAATTTTATGTTTTTCGTTACCAACGCCCTGTTGGGTATTGCTCTTGCTATGGATGCTTTTTCGGTTGCGCTCGCTAACGGTCTTAACGAGCCGTGTATGAAAAAAAGCAAAACGTGCATAATAGCCGGAACATTCTCTCTTTTCCAGTTCGCCATGCCTATGATCGGTTGGATATGCGTATCAACTATAGCCGAGATATTTGAGAATTTCAGACCGTTCATCCCCTGGATCGCTTTTCTGCTGCTCGGTTACATCGGCGGAAAGATGCTCTACGAGGGCATAAAAAATCCCGGTTGCTCCGACGAAAAGCCGGCAGTCGGCTTCGGAGCTCTGGTCATTCAGGGGATCGCAACGTCGATAGATGCGCTCACCGCGGGCTTTGAATTTGAGAATTCAAATTATGAGGCCGCCGATGCTACGATTGCCTGCCTGATTATAGGGGTGCTGACCTTCGGTATATGCATCGCAGGTATATTTATAGGAAAGAAATTCGGAACGAAGATCGCCGGAAAGGCAAGCGTACTCGGAGGAGTAATACTACTCGCAATAGCACTAAAAACCATTATCACCTCTTGGCTTTGATAAACCTGTAAAGGAGAACCCGTATGAAAATTGTCAGGCGCGCTTTGTTTATACTGTGTGCGATTTCCCTGATGGCATCGCTCTTTTCCTGCGGAACGGAGGACGGGCCAAAGATGCAAAAGCGGACGTTTTATGACGGTTATTTTAACGCAATCTACAGCACGGTTTACGATTATTCAGGCATGGAGCAGAACGATTTCGCCGCACTGTGCAGCAGGGTCGAAGGTCTGCTCGGGGAATACAACGAGCTGTACGACATATATAACGATTACGACGGCGTAAATAACCTCAAAAAGATCAACGACCACGCCGGCATGGGGCCCCTTAAGGTTGATTCGCGCATAATCGATCTTCTAATCTTTGCCAAAGAGATGCACTCAGAAACCGGCGGAGCGGTAAATATAGCAATGGGATCCGTGCTGAAAATATGGCACGAATACAGAAACGGCGGAAAAGGCACCGAGCTTCCGCCTATGGATATGCTGAAGGATGCGGCAAATCACACAGATATTGATGCCGTCATTATAAACGAAGCCGACGGGACGGTTGAAATAACCGACCCGGATCTATTGCTTGACGTCGGCGCGGTGGCAAAGGGCTATGCCGTTGAAATGATCGCGCTGGAGCTTGCACGCGACGGATACAGCGGAATCGTGCTTGACGTCGGCGGAAACCTGCGAGTTATAGGCGAAAAGCCGAGCGGCGAAGGATGGACGTCCGGAATAAGAAACCCCGATTCCTCATCTTCGCAAACTTATGTTTACAAAACCACGCTGCGAGATTGCGCTCTGGTAACCTCGGGAAATTACGAAAGGTATTATACTGTCGGGGGCGTTCGCTATCATCACATTATAAACGGCGAAACGCTGATGCCGTCCGACTATTATTCATCAGTCTCTGTAAAATCACCGTCCTCTGCCTTCTCGGACGCTCTTTCCACCGCTTTCTTCAACCTTGAGATCGACCGAATACGTGAGATATCGGAAAACCTTGGTCAGATATTTGCCGTTCTGGTTCTGCCCAACGGCGAGGTGGTGTGCGTGGGCGAGGATTTTTAAAAGATGTCCGATAGTTTACCGTATATTGCAGGGTGCCGAGCGGAGTATAATCTCACACTCGGCGCCTTTTTCTTTTTCATAATCGGTCGTCGAATAAACTAACCTGAATCCTGCTCTTTTCCGTATAATTTTATATGTATTTGTTAATATATTATCAATTGTTGACACGGTACGATTTTTGTGTTAGAATTGATTAGATAATATACAATCATGCTTAATTTGACTGTTAAGCAGCCAGAAAGGAAACTATATGTCGTTATTCATGCTTGGCAAAACGCACGTTCCTCATCGGAAGAACACCGCGGGCTCTCCCGCTGTCAGAATGACTGCTCCGAGTGAAGTAGAGATCCCGATGTCACAGCATATCGGAGCTCCTGCCAACCCCGTTGTAAAGCCCGGTGACAAGGTGTACGTCGGTACTCTGATAGGCGAGGCGGGCGGATTTGTCAGTGCTCCCGTTCACTCCTCGGTCTCCGGAACTGTCAAAAAGATCGGTACTCTACTTCTTCAAAACGGAAGAAACACTGCGACCGTCGTAATAGAATCGGATGGCGAAATGACCCCCGATCCCTCTATAGTGCCCCCCGCAGTAAATAATTTTAAGGAGCTTTCGGATGCCGTCAGAGCATCCGGTCTCGTCGGTCTCGGCGGCGCAGGCTTCCCCACTGCTGTCAAGCTTGATCCGTCAAAGATCGGACAGATCAATACTCTCGTTATCAACGGTGCCGAATGTGAGCCATATATAACGAGTGACACGAACACTATGCTCTTTGATGCCGATTACGTCAAGCGAGGCGTCAGCACCGTGCTGGATCTCTCCGGTATCGCGCGCGCTGTCATAGGTATTGAAGCAAACAAGCCGGAATGTATAGAGAAAATGCGCGAGGTCTTTGCCGACGATTCCCGAGTGACGGTAAACGTACTCCCCTCTACCTATCCCCAGGGCGGAGAAAAGATTCTGATATTCAATACGACGGGCAGAGCAGTTCCGGAAGGCGGACTTCCCTCGGACGTCGGAGTGCTGATTATGAACGTCACGACCGTGGCATTCGTTGCAAAGTACCTTGAGACGGGAATGCCGCTCGTTGAAAAGTGCCTTACCGTTGACGGATCTGCCATTGCCACGCCCACGAACCTGATCGTTCCCATCGGAACGCGCGTCAAGGACGTTATCGAGGCTGCCGGCGGCTTCAAGGAAGAAGCAGGAAAGGTTATGTACGGCGGTCCAATGATGGGCAACGCCCTATACACCCTCGACGCACCGATTCTAAAAAACAACAATGCTATCACAGCCTTCAACAAGGCTGACGCCAAAAATCCGAAGACCTCGGCCTGCATACATTGCGGCAGATGCGTTTCTGCCTGCCCGATGGGACTTAATCCCACGGCATTTGCAAGAGCGATGGGCTTTGCGGACACCGCGGACAGAGCAGAAAGGCTCGGTATCGCAAAGGTCAACCTTTGCATAGAATGCGGTTGCTGCTCCTTCGTTTGCCCGGCTAAGCGCCCCCTCGTCGAAACAAACAGACTTGCAAAAAATGATCTTCGCGCCTTTACGGCGGCAAAAAAGAACTAAGGAGGAGGAAAAATGAATAGACTATCGGTTTCATCCTCTCCGCACGTTCGCTCATCCGCGACGACAAACCGCATTATGCTCGACGTTCTTATCGCACTGTCGCCTGCGGCTATTGCCGGATGCGTGATCTTCGGTTGGAGAGCTCTGCTCGTGCTTGCCGTATGTACCCTTTCGGCAGTGCTTGCTGAGTTTGTTTTCAATATCATAGTTAAAAAGGATCAGACGATTTCCGACCTTTCCGCTGCCGTCACAGGCCTGCTCCTCGGAATGAACCTCCGCGCCGATGCTCCCATATGGCAGTGCGTGATCGGTGCCGTGTTTGCCATCGTGGTTGTAAAATGCCTCTTCGGAGGACTCGGTTGCAATTTTGCGAACCCTGCCATAACCGGCCGTATCTTCCTTCTCATATGCTTTACCGATACGCTCGGCGGCGGCACGGTTCCCAATTTCTCGTTCGCACCAGAGCTTGTTTCCGGCGCAACCCCTCTTTCGGTAATAGATGCGGGCGGAGATTTACCCCCGCTTCTCGATATGCTTCTCGGACTTCACGGCGGTGCTATCGGTGAGACCTGCGCCCTCGCGCTTATACTTGGATTTGTATATCTTTCGGTTCGCAAGGTTATTAAGTTTGAGACTCCCTTGATTTTCGTTGCAACGGTTTTTGCGCTCTCCCTTATTGCAGACGCAGACCTGCTTATTGCAACCTATCACGTTCTTTCGGGCGGTCTGCTTATCGGCGCTATATTTATGGCAACCGATTACGTAACTACCCCAATAACCAGAACCGGAAAGATGATATTCGCATTCGGCTGCGGTCTTATCACCTTCCTGATCAGATACTTCGGTTCTTACCCCGACGGAGTCTCCTTTGCTATTCTCTTTATGAATATTCTCTCTCCCTATATCGAGAAGTGGACTCATCACATAGCGTTAGGAGGTAAAAAGGCATGACCAAAAAGAATATAATGCCCGTAGCCGTCCTAGTCATAATATGTGTCGTAGTTGCGGCGCTTCTCGGCGGCGTTAATATGCTCACCAAGGACAAGATCGCGGAAAACGCGCTCAAAAAGGAACAGGCATCCTTGATCGAGGTAATGCCCGGCGCAACCCTTTTTGAGGAGATCGAAGCTCCCGCCGGCGCGCCCGAAACCGTAAAAACCGTCTACCGCGAAACGTCCGGTCTCGGATACGTTCTCGTAATGGCTACCAGAACATCCTACAGCAACGCAGATATGGCGATTTCCGTCGGCATTTCAAACGGAGAGGTCGTCGGTGCAAAAATAACCAATTACGCCGAGTCCAAGGATATCGGCAAGACCACCTACCCCGACAGGTATATAGGAACGACTCTCGACGATTACAGTGAAGTCGATACGGTCAGCGGAGCAACCGTTTCCTCTACCGCATTCAGAGCGGCCATCGGAGACGCTCTGGAAACAGAGAAGCTCCTCTCCTCGACCGTCACGGTATACGTTACTATGCCGTCGTATATGTCGGGCGGGGAAACACTCCCCAAAAATGACACCGAGCTTGCCGCACTGCTTGCACAGCTCGTGCCCGATGCTACGTTCACTGAGACAGCTCTTCCGGAAACCGCGGATTCTACACTCAAAAAGATTTATTCTGTATCAAGCGGCGGTTACGTTGCTTATATAGTAGTACCGGGCGCTTACGTTCCCGTTGCTACGGAAGCTCTCGTATACGTTGATACTAACGGTGACATTAAAAACATCAATTTACTTCAGTGGGTAGTAGGTCACGGCGTTGAGCCCGGTGACTTTGCGGAAGGATTTATAGGAAACGACATCTATCACATCGATGACGTTGAGCTTGTATCTCAGGCTACCTATACCGCTCTCGATTTTAAGAATGCCGTTACCATGGCGCTCGGCGAGCTTACCGCTCTTATGGATATCGAAGAAAAGGTATGGCTTGATCTCGTAGACGAAAAGATCCCCAACTCCGGAGAAATAGTCAAGCTTGATCTGCCCTCTGACGCGCCCTCCACTCTCAAGGCTCTTTACAAGGACACGACCGGCAGAGGCACGGTAGCTCATATAGTAGTTCCCGGCGCTTACGTCCCCGTCGCTACCGAAGCGCTCGTATACTTCGATAACTTTGGAACAATTCGCGGAATCGATCTTCGCAAATGGATAGTAGGTCACGGCGTTGAGCCCGGTGATTTTGCACAAGGATTTATCGGCAAAAAAGCAGAAACGGTAAAGGAAGTAGAGCTTGTAACGGCCGCGACCGTAACCGCAGAGGATTTCAGAGATGCGGTTGAAAACGCCTTTCCCTACGTTCCTGTGGCGTTCCCGATATGGAGGGTTGTAGGAATCTTATCGATCTCCCTTGCGGCGGCAGCATACGTTGCTTATGAAATAATCTACAGAAAAAGGAGGGCTTTGAAATGAAAAACAACAAGCTTTCCATCCTGTTAAAAGGTCTTATACTCGAAAATCCGGTACTCGTTCTGGTTCTCGGAACCTGCCCCGCACTCGCGCAGACGGCAAGCGTCATAAACGCGATCAGCATGGGCATTGCCGCAACGGTCGTTCTAATATGCTCAAACGCAGTAATATCGGCGCTTCGCAAGCTCATTCCCGACACCGTCAGGATCCCCTGCTATATAGTTATTATCGCGGGATTCGTAACGGTCGTGCAAATGCTGCTTAACGCATATCTTCCGGATCTGTACGATATGATGGGTGTATATCTTGCGCTTATCGTTGTTAACTGTATCATCCTCGGCAGAGCCGAGATGTTCGCAAGAAAAAATACGGTCGTTGACTCCGCTCTTGACGGCGCTGGAATGGGACTCGGATTCCTGCTTGCGCTCGTTGCAATGGCACTCATTCGTGAGGTGCTCGGCGCGGGTACGATAACGCTGATCCCCGGAAGCCCCTTCAAGATTCCCTTCCTCTCGGATTACAACATTCCTATCCTTACTCAGGCTCCCGGCGGCTTCCTTGTCTTCGGTATCCTTATCGCGATAGTCAATAAGATCGGTCCGAAAAAGGGAGAGTCCAAGAGAAAAGAGTTCACCTGCGAGGGTTGCCCCTCCGCTGCTCTTTGCGGCAAGGTCGCTTGCAGCGAGAGCATAGAAATTACTGCTGACACCAAAGAAAAGGAGGCGAAGAGCGAATGAAAGAGTTAATTCTTATTCTGATGGGCGGCGTCCTTGTAAACAACTACGTTCTTCAGCGTTTCCTTGGTATATGCCCCTTCCTAGGCGTTTCAAAAAAATTCAATCAGGCTTCCGGAATGGGAATTGCGGTTATTTTCGTTATGCTTTGCGCGACAGCTGTAACCTGGCCTATACAGACCTATATTCTCGACCATCCCAAGCTCAACCTTGGATATATGCAAACTATAGTGTTTATCCTTGTGATTGCCGCGCTCGTTCAGTTTGTTGAGATAATACTCAAGAAATTCATACCCGCGCTTCACAAATCGCTTGGTGTTTACCTTCCGCTTATAACTACTAACTGCGCCGTTCTCGGTGTTACGATAAACAATATTACCGACGGCTACAATTTCATCGAATCAATGGTATCCTCTCTTGGAGTCGGCCTCGGCTTCCTTCTTGCCATGGTGCTGTTTGCAGGCGTTCGCTCCAGAATTGAGAACTGCCCCGCACCCGAGTGCATCAAGGGGCTTCCGGTAACGCTGATCGCGGCTTCTATAGTTTCGCTCGCGTTCCTCGGCTTCAGCGGTATCGTTGAGAATATGCTGGCATAGGAGGAGAAAAATGGAAATACTCATCCCAACTCTCGTTCTTCTCTCGGCTGGTCTGCTCTGTGCCCTGCTTCTTACCGTTGCCTCTGCTTTCTTTGGAGTTGATGAGGACGAACGGCTCGGAGAGATTCGCGACCGCCTTCCCAGTGTCAATTGCGGAGCGTGCGGATTCTCCGGTTGCGACGGCTATGCGAAGGCTCTTTGCGACGGAACAACGGTCAATACGTCGCTCTGCGTTCCCGGAGGTGACAAAACAGCGAAGGACATCGCCGCTATACTCGGACTTGAAGCAGGAGACGTAATCGAGCAGGTAGCCTACGTCGCCTGCAACGGACTCTGCCTTCCGGAACAAAAGAAATACGACTACGACGGTCCAAAGACCTGTAAGGCAGCAAATATGAACTACTCCGGCGACAACTTCTGCAACTTTGCCTGCCTTGGATACGGCGACTGCGTAAAGGTATGCCCCCGTGAAGCGATATGCATTAATGATAAGGGAATTGCTACTATCGATCCGAGAAAGTGCATCGGATGCGGAATGTGCGTGAAGGAATGCCCAAACAGCATTATTCACCTGATTCGCGACACTGCGCGCGTTGTCGTTACCTGTAACAACCATTACAAGGGAGCGGCAGTACGTATGTACTGCAAGAACGGCTGCATTGCCTGCGGTAAATGTGAAAAGACCTGTCCCACAGGAGCGATCGTCGTTAAGGATAACCTTGCCTCTATCGATTATGAGAAGTGTATAGATTGCGGCAAATGCCGCGAGGTCTGCCCGGTCAAATGTATTCACGAAGGAAACTTCGTTTGCGGTGCTCACTTTGAATAATAAAAAGAAGATCATCTTCACTGCGTCTCTTGCTTTTCTTCTTATCCTAACAGGCGTGTCATCTTTTTTGGTCTCCAATGCCTTGAAAAAGGAAGGAGCGGCGGTTATCGTAACCGTAAACGGAGAGCAGATTGCTTCATATCCGCTTACAGCCGACGGCACGTATTTACTAAACGGCGGAACTAACGTGCTCGTTATCCGCGAGGGCAAGGCATACGTTGAAAGCGCGGATTGCCCGGATAAGATATGCGTGAACCATCACAAAATATCGAAAACCGGAGAACGCATCATTTGTCTGCCTAATAAGCTTGAAATTGCGGTTATAGGAAGCGATGATGAAATATTTACGAATTAAAATAACACGGGGCGCGCCATTCGGTGCGCCCACAGCTTCTAA
This sequence comes from Eubacteriales bacterium, assembly GCA_045652665.1. Lineage (GTDB taxonomy): Bacteria > Bacillota > Clostridia > Oscillospirales > CAG-272 > UBA1740. The sequence continues at coordinate 17,842 of JAZRUS010000059.1, forward strand.
GGAGAGAAAATTTCTCTCGGAATGGGAAATATGAATACAAAAAAGCTCACAACTCTGTCATTGGCCGTAGCGTTAGCTATGATCCTTTCTTTTGTGGAAACACTCATTCCTCCGCTCGTCGCCGTGCCGGGCATTAAAATCGGACTTGCGAACACAGTCACCGTTTTCCTGCTGTACGTGTACGGATGGCGAGAGGCGGGAGCGGTTGCGGCTGTGAGAGTCTCCCTCTCAGCACTGCTATTCGGCTCCGCTGTCAGTCTTATATACGCTGCGTCGGGCGCGCTCCTTTCATTCGTCGGAATGGTTTTGATAAAAAAACTGTCCCTCTCAAGCTCGGTAAGCGTCAGCATAACCGGCGGAGTTCTTCACAACGCGGGACAGATCGTTTGCGCGTGTATAGTAATGGAAAATGCCGCAATATCGTCATATCTGCCGCCTCTTATAATATCCGGCACCGTCGCCGGTGTCGCAGTCGGTGCGCTTGCCGCACTGCTTATTTCAAAGCTGAACAACATAATAAAAAAATAGAAAACGGAGATACAAAATTAAAAGTATCTCCGCTATTTTTGTATAAGAACCTCGCAAAACACATTATTGCCCGTGTCCTATATCACACCTCCATGATAATGGGAAGTATCATAGGTCTGCGCTTGGTCTGCTTGAATATAAACTTTGCCAGCTCATCCTTTATCAGATTCTTGATCGCCATTCTGTCATTATTCCTTTTGGACGCGATAGCCCTTTCAAGGGTCGCCTCTGCAACACGCCTTGCATCCTCTACGAGCTGCTCAGACTCCTTAACGTAAACGAATCCGCGAGAGACGATATCCGGACCGGATACAACGTATCCACCGCCGAGATCAACAGATGCAACGACCACAACGAGTCCTTCCTCGGCAAGTATACGCCTGTCACGGAGAACGATGCTTCCGATATCTCCGACGCCGGAGCCGTCAACAAGTATCTTTCCCGCAGGTACGGTTCCGTTGAATTTAGCTCCCTTACGGTCTACCTCAAGCACCTTTCCTATTTCCGAGATAAAGATATTCTGAGAAGGAATACCCATAAACTCGGCATTTTCCTTGTTAGCGTAAAGATGCCTTTCCTCGCCGTGTATAGGCATAAAATACTTTGGCTTAAGAAGTGCCATAAGAAGCTTTATTTCCTCACGGCAGGCGTGGCCGGAAACGTGAACGTCCTCTATAGAATCGCTTACGACCTTAACGCCGTTTTTGATAAGAGCATTCACTATCTTGCCTATGAGTTTTTCATTTCCGGGAATCGCGCTTGATGAAAGTATTACGACGTCGTTTGGCATAAGCTTCACTCTGTCGTGCTCGGAGAAGGCGATCCTGTAGAGCGCCGACATAGGCTCTCCCTGACTGCCCGTCGTTATCAGGGTAATCTCCTCCGGCTTAAATCTTTTTATATCGGCGACGTCGATCAGTGTACCGTCGGGGATATCCATATATCCAAGCTCCGCGGCAGCTCCGATAACGTTTACCATACTGCGGCCGATAACGGCAACCTTTCTGCCATGATTTGCGCTCGCATTTATTATTTGCTGTACTCTGTGTATGTTTGACGAGAAGGTTGCGACTATAAGCCGCTTATCCTCGTATTGCGCGAATATCCTTTCAAGCGAGCTTCCGACTGTGCGCTCCGAGGGTGTATATCCGGCTCTTTCCGCATTAGTTGATTCGCACAGAAGAAGCTCTACACCCGATCTTCCGATCTCGCCTATTCTGGTAAGATCCATCATAAATCCGTCTATCGGCGATACGTCAAGCTTAAAATCTCCGGAATGAAATACAGTTCCCACCGGCGTCTTGAGCGCTATCGCGCAAGCATCGGCTATCGAATGGTTAACGTGTATGAACTCTGCCTTAAAAACTCCGAGATTGATAACGTCACCCGCCTCTACCGTGTAAAGATCGGGATCGTATCCGGGACTTAACTCATCAAGCTTTCCTTCAATTATACCGAGAGAAAGTCGCGTTCCGTATATCGGAACGTTGATCTGCCTGAGAATGTAAGGAACGCCGCCTATGTGATCCTCGTGTCCGTGCGTGATAAGTATGCCGCGCACCTTGTCGGCGTTCTTAACAAGATACGATACGTCCGGAATAACAAGGTCTACTCCCGGCATATCCTCATCCGGGAACCCCATTCCCGCATCAATTACCACTATATCGTTTCCGTATTCAAAAACGGTAATATTCTTTCCTATCTCTCCAAGTCCGCCAAGCGACATAACGCGGAGCTTGCTGTTCTTATTTGATTTTGTTCTCTCTCTAGTCATTTGTTTCCTTTCTATTATAGTAACGTACGGTGGCGCGGCGCACTATGCGATGCCACCTATAAGCCAAGCGGCAATAAACAGGACGACCGTTATTGCGCATCCGGCAAGAAATGCTAATATATACCACCTCTTAGTATACAGAAAGCCTCGGCCGTCAGATCCGAAATTCTCGGCAATTATACGGTTTGCCTCCTCGATCATCTTATCCTGTGAGACTCCCGGAGAGCCCTCGGACTCCCTCATTACGAAGTACGCCTCCTCAAAGCTCTTGCTCCCTGTATTTTTAAGATATATAACTCTTTTTTGATATCCCCTCATAAGATCATATTCCTTTTTTGGGGATTATAGACAACTGTTTTTAAAAATATTCATTTGTGCCGAGAATGTATCTCACCGAATATGTTAAAGGAAAATGGCATATTTGATCAATTTTTAATTATGAGCATAAAACACCCTCGCCGACCGCTTTAATTGCTTTCGGCGTAACATAAACAAATATTTTCATTTTTATCCAATAATTTTTATATTAAAACTATTGTTTGCATTTCCGGATATAGTTTTTATTTTCTTCCGAAAATTCTTCCGAAGAATCCAACCTTTTTCTTAGGCTCCTCATCGGTATCCAAAGACTCTGAGGGGAATTCATCAGAAACAGTCTGCGCCTCGGGCACTGCCGCAGATTCTTCCTTTATCTCCTCGCCCGCCGCTACAGGCTCTGCCACGGGCTCAGCTTCCAAAGCTTCTGCAGCCGCGGGCTCTGCGGTAATTTCTTCCGCCGCACCGCCCCCGAGAACCTCTTTTTCAATTTCTGCTCTGACTTCCTTGGGAAGTCTTTTTCTCTTCTTTCTCTCCGGAACTATAACCTCATAGTTCTCATCAAGGAGATCATCAATAGAAATGTTGAACAGAAGCTTGATTTCCAGGAGCTTTGCAACCTCGGGATAGGACTGACCGGACTCCCATTTATAAACCGCCTGTCTCGATACGCCGACAGCGCTTGCAAACTCGTCCTGTGTGAGTCCCTTCAGCTTTCTTAGCTTTACGATTTTTTCCTTGAATGTCATTTGCCTTTTCCTCTCTTTATTTATGTAAACTTCGATTTACTTCGGCACTTCTTTCTCTCGGTAGGAAGCATAAGTGGGGGAGTCTATCCTCCATCCGTTTTCCTCCTCTACGAGATCCACGGTGATGTTCCTCGTCTGCGAAAGCTCACCCCGTGTAACTTTAATCGGGATCTCTACGATCACCTTCTCCGCCTCTGAGCCAAGAACTGTTATCTGATCGTACATATATTCCACCTCGTCCTTCAGGAGCGGCTCGTATATGGTGTATACCATTATCACGTCGATTTCCTGGTAGTATCTGGTGTATCCCATCATACTGTAATCGCCGACCTTCGCGGAGAAAACACTTGCCGCAATGCTCTCTGTATACGCCGCGGAGAATACCTTTGCCGTTTCGACGAGTATATCCTCTACCGTCTCATATCCGAGGTCGCGGAGGGCGACGGGGTCTGCCGGATAATAGTATCCGTTTTTATATCCGCCGTCCTCTATATACGCAATTCCCGTTCCCCAAAATATGTCGTTTAGCTCCTGTGACTGCTTGATCAGTCTTGCCGCGGCTATCTTTACCTCGTCCTCATCGTATTCGCGGTTATCTGTTCCGCATCCGACTAGCAAAAGCGCCGCGGCCAAAACCAAAATTACTAACCTTTTCATCTTATTCTTCGTTTCCGTCATCGAGAGCCGCTCTCTCCGCTGTAGCCTCGGGTGCCGACTGGGCGATCTCCTTATCGATCGCCTCGCTTGCTTCCTCTATCTCCTCCGCCTTTTCAAGACGAGCAACGTTATTTATGTATGATCCCTCTGCAAGACGCATTACTATAACGCCCGTTGCCGTTCTTGAATATACGTTGATTCCGGAAACCGAGGTTCTGATAATAACGCCCTCGTTGGTTATTAGCATTATGTCATCATCGTCGGATACGGTTATGATCGCGGCAAGCTTACCTGTTTTCTCATTGATGTTCTGACAGGAAACTCCCCTACCGCCTCTGTGCTTCATCTCGCGGAAATCATCAAATTCGGTTCTCTTACCCATTCCCTTATCGGTAATTGTAAGAAGCTTCTTTTCGTTGTCAACGACGGCAACTCCGACTACGTAATCGTCGCCGCCAAGAGTAATTCCTTTTACTCCGTGCGCTGTTCGGCCCATACATCTAACGTTGTTTTCGTCAAATCTTACGGCAAGTCCATCGCGAGTCGCTATTATAAGATTTTCGTTTCCGCTTGTATGTCTTACGAAGATAAGCTCGTCATCCTCGTCGAGACTTATTGCTATCTTTCCGCCCTTGCGCTGGTACTCAAAGTCCTTAAGAAGAGTCCTCTTTATAACGCCTCTCCTCGTTACCATCGTAAGGTATTCGCCCTCTACAAACTCGGCTATGGAAATGATAGCCGTTACGAATTCTGCTTCCTGAAGCTCTATGATATTCGTAAGGAAGGTTCCCTTTGCGGTTCTGGATGCCTCAGGCACTCTATACGCCTTCTTTGCATACACTCTTCCCTTGTTTGTGAAGAACAGGAGGTATGAATGGCTGTTTACTACGAGAACATTCTCTACGAAGTCGTCCTCCTTGGTCGTCATACCTATTATTCCCTTACCGCCTCTGTTCTGAGCCGAATATACGTCTGCCTTCTGTCTCTTTATATATCCGGTATGGCTTACGGTAATAACGCACGTATGTCTTTCAATAAGGTCCTCAAGATCGATCTCCTCGGTCGCCTCGACGAGCTCGGATCTTCTCTTATCACCGAACTTCGCCTTTGCCTCAAGAAGCTCCTCTTTAAGTATATCCTTTATCTTTCTTTCATCGGAGAGAATAGAGGTAAGCTCTTCTATCGTTGCCACAAGCTTTGCTATTCTGTCCTCTACCTTCTGTCTTTCAAGACCTGAGAGCTTGCCGAGAGTCATTTCAACTATCGCCTGCGCCTGCACGTCGGTAAGAGCAAATCTCGCTATAAGATTTTCCTTTGCCACGGGGATGGACTCGCTCTTTTTGATGATGCTTATAACCTCATCAATATTTTCAGTCGCTATCCTGTAGCCCTCAAGTATATGCTTTTCCTTCTCCGCCTTTTCAAGATCAAATTCACATCTTCTCTTGATAACGCTTTCCTGGAATTTGATGTACTCGTCAAGCATTGCGGGTAAAGATAATGTTTTCGGCTCGCCGTTAACTATAACGAGCATATTTACCGAGCAGGTATCCTGAAGCTGTGTATACTTATAAAGCTGGTTGAGTATTACCTCTCCGTTTGCATCGCGGCGGTATTCAACGACGATTCTCATTCCGCCTCTGCCGGACTCATCGCGCAAAGCGGTTATTCCCTCGATCTTCTTATCCTTTACAAGGTTAGCCATGCTCTCTATAAGCATAGACTTGTTGACCATATAGGGTATCTCGGTGAATATTATTCTCTTATGGTTGTCATCCACCTCGGCTCTTGCTCTTACGTATACTCTGCCCTTACCTGTCTCGTAAGCATCTCTTATTCCCTTTGATCCGTAAATAATAGCCGCAGTCGGGAAATCGGGACCCTTTATGTACTCCATAAGCTCGTCAACGGTACATTCCGGATTATCTATACGGTATACCGTTCCGTCAACAACCTCAGAGAGATTGTGAGGGGGAATATTGGTTGCCATACCGACGGCGATTCCTACCGAGCCGTTTACTAGCAGATTGGGGTATCTTGAAGGAAGAACGACAGGCTCGTCCCTCGTATTATCGAAGTTTCTGGTCATAGGAACGACCTTTTTCTCGATATCGCTCATCATAAGATCTGCGATCTTACTCATTCTTGCCTCGGTATAACGGTATGCAGCCGCGCCGTCACCGTCTATATTACCGAAGTTTCCGTGACCCTCAACAAGCGGATAACGGAGAGAGAAGCTCTGCGCCATTCTTACCATCGCCTGATAAACCGCACTGTCGCCGTGCGGATGGTATCTACCGAGAACGTTACCGACCGTCGTAGCAGACTTACGGAATGGCTTATCGTAGGTCAGATGATCCTCATACATAGCGTAAAGTATTCTTCTCTGTCCCGGCTTCATTCCGTCTCTGACGTCGGGAAGAGCGCGAGAGGTAATAACGCTCATAGAATATTCTATAAACGAGGTCTTTACCTCTTTTTCCATATCTCGCAGCTCTATTCTCTGCTCCGGAAATTCTATATCCGTAGATTTATAATTGTGTTCCATTTTTGATTTCCTTATTAAATATCGAGATTTTCAACGAATTTTGCGTTCTGAGTTATGAAATCGCGCCTTGGCTCTACCATGTCTCCCATAAGAACCGAGAACATTTCATCACAGGCAATAGCATCCTTTATGTCAACCTTAAGAAGCGTTCTTCTTTCGGGGTCCATCGTAGTTTCCCAAAGCTGCTCGGGGTCCATTTCTCCAAGACCCTTATATCTTTCCGCCTCTACTCCGTGTCCGCCGAGCTCCTCGATATATTTATCCCTTTCAGCATCGGAGAAGGCATATCTGAGCTGCTTTCCCTTATGCACCTTATAAAGAGGAGGCTGTGCCAGGTATATATGACCCTCCTCAATAAGAGGACGCATATGACGGAAGAAGAAGGTAAGAAGAAGTATTCTTATATGAGAACCGTCAACGTCGGCATCCGCCATAATTATTATTTTGCCGTAGCGAAGCTTGCTGATGTCAAAGTCCTCACCTATTCCGCATCCGAGTGCCTGAATGATCGGTATGAGCGAAGTATTTGCATACACTTTATCAAGTCTTGATTTTTCTACGTTAAGAACCTTACCGCGCAGGGGAAGTATAGCCTGATAACGGCTGTCTCGTCCGTCCTTTGCAGATCCTCCTGCGGAATCTCCCTCTACAAGATAAACCTCTGTAAGTCTCGCTTCCTTTTCATTACAGTCGGAAAGCTTGCCGGGAAGGGTTGATATTCCGTCAAGAACGTTCTTTCTTCTGGCAAGAGCTCTTGCCTTTCTTGCCGCCTCTCTTGCCCTATTTGCTTCAAGTGCCTTTTCTATTATCTGCTTTGCATCAGCGGGATTTTCCTCAAGATATTCCTCAAGCTTAGTTGAAACGATAGAATCAACGAGAGTTCTCATCTCGCTGTTTCCGAGCTTTGCCTTCGTCTGGCTTTCAAATTGCGCATCGGTAAGCTTAACTGAGATTATCGCAACAAGACCCTCTCTTACGTCTTCACCCGAAAGAGTATCGTCCCCCTTTAATATACCTGTTTTTCTCGCGTAGTTATTAAAGGCCCTGGTAAGCGCGGTCTTAAATCCTGTTTCGTGAGTACCGCCCTCTATAGTTGCCATATTGTTAGCAAACGAAACGATAGTTTCATTGTAGCTGTCGTTATACTGCATAGCTACCTCTGCTATCGACCCGTTCTTCTCACCCTTCATGTATATAACACTTTGGTGAATAGGAGATCCTCTTTTTTCACTGTTGAGATATTCTACGAAGGATACTATACCTCCCTCGTAATGCAGTATCTCTTCTCTCTCCCGACCTTCTCTCTTATCTATAAGAACTATCCTTACTCCCGCATTAAGGAAGGACTGCTCCCTCATTCTGGTAAGTATAGTATCATATTCGAATACAGTTTCCTCAAAAATGGTAGGATCGGGCTTAAATCTTACGTAAAGACCGTGCTTATCTTGGCAATCTCCCTCACATTTGAAGGGTCGTCTTACCATACCTCTTTCAAATCTTTCGGTATATTTCTTTCCGTCTCTGTGGTTTTCAACCTCTACCCATTCGGAAAGCGCATTAACTACCGATGCGCCGACACCGTGGAGACCGCCGGCTATTTTATATCCTTCTCCGCCGAATTTACCTCCCGCGTGAAGAACCGTATATACTACCTCAAGAGTGGGAAGTCCAAGCTTTTCGTTCATTCCGGAGGGGATTCCGCGTCCGTCATCTTCTACAGAAACGCTGTTATCATCCCACAAGGTTATGGTTATGGTATTACACTCGCCGGCAAGCGCCTCGTCTATAGAGTTATCTACTATCTCGTATACAAGATGATGAAGTCCCTTTATTGAGGTAGTACCTATGTACATGCCGGGTCTTTTTCTAACAGCCTCAAGTCCTTCAAGCACTTGTATCTGACTGTCGTCATATCCGCCTTTTTCTAGTTTTTTGTTTTCAATGTTTTCCATTTTGTTTTCCTATCCCTTTACTCGGTATACCTATCGCCGTCTATTCTTTGCTTTAACCCTGTCGTAGATATTCTTGACAGCTTTATTTTTTCTTTATTTTTTTCAACCGTTATAATGAAAGCACGCGGAAGATCGTAATCTGTATACTCCACTTTTCCTTCTTTTTCTTTTTTTGAAATGAATTTTTTCGTGGTTTTAGATACTGTCGCTGTATCAAGATCAAATATACCTATTATACTTTCCGTTTTTATGCTTTTGCCGTTTCCTATGTGTAAATACATTTCTACACCCTTTTAGATATTTAAGTATCTTCCGGACTCTACTTCTATCTTTTTGGACGGAAGCATTCCTTCATTATCCTTTTCACAGGAAGTCATTATTATCTGCCTTTCTCCTATACCCTCGATAAGATATTTTTTTCTCTTATCGTCAAGCTCGCTTAAAACGTCGTCAAGAAGAAATACCGGATATTCTCCGCATACCTCTCGGTTTACCTCTCCTTCACCGAGCTTTAAGGAAAGAACTATAGATCTCTGCTGTCCCTGAGACGCGAAAAGCTTTGCGCTCTTTCCGTTTATATCTATTATCATATCGTCTCTGTGGACTCCGTATAACGAGCTTCCTACTGTTTTTTCTCTTTCTATTTCCCTTGTGAATATCATTTTATATTCATCAAAAGCCTTTTTTCTGTCTTTTATATCGGAATCTACGTCACTTTTATAATATAACCTTACTTCCTCTTTACCTTCCGATATTTCATTCATTATCTTACTTACGTATACGCCGAGTCTTTCTATATATTCAAGTCTCATAACGTATATATAAGAAGCATATTCAGCCATATAATGAGACCATGAAATAAGCTCATTATCATCAATATAAAGCCCTTTAGATGCCATTTTCAAAAGACAGTTTCTGTTTTCAAGAGCCTTTTTGTAATTTGAATAATAGTTTATATAAGACTCATAGCATTGGCTTATTGCTACGTTGAGAAAGGACCTTCTGTTTTCGGGACTGTCCTTTACAAGTAAAAGATCGTCGGGATAGAATAAAACCGCCTTAAAATTTCCAAGCATTTCTTTTATCTTTTCTATTCTATATCCGTTTTTCTTCCTTCTTCTCTCTCTGCCGTAAAGCACGTATTCAAGAGAATTATCTCCGTTCTTATCCTTGTATTCTATATATATTCTAAATCCCTCGGAACCAAATCGTATAAGCTCCTTATCCTCGGACGCTCTAAAGGATTTTCCTCTGGCAAAAATATATATACCCTCAATAATATTTGTTTTTCCCTGTGCGTTATTTCCGTAAAGAAGGTTTACTCCTTCACTGAAATCTATATCGCAATTTTCAATATTTCTGAAATTTTCTGCCTTTATCTTCTTTAATATCATTATCAGCTTCTGGGAGATTCGTTCATTCTCACGGGAAGTACCATATAAAGGTAATTAAAATCACCCTCAGAGGACTTAGGCTCTATCGTTATAGCATGAGTAGGTGACTTGAAGGATATTATAATTTCTTCTCCCTCTGCTACTCTTATGCTGTTTATAAGATAACGGCAATTAAATCCTATTTCTATTTCTCCTCCCTCATGAACACAGTCCATCTCGTCAAATACCTTACCGTTAACAGAAGAAGATGATAAAACTACGAAATCACCGTCTACAGAGATCTTTACGTAGCTCTTTCCGCTTCCTTGAATCTTCTCCTCAGCAATTATATTTGCTCTTTCAAGAGCTGAGAGTATTCTTTCTTTGTTTACAGTTATGAATATATCGTTATCTTTTGGAATTATCTTATTGTAATCAATATAGTCCATATCTATAGTTCTTGTGAAGAATACTATGTTGTCAAATTTAATTATTGCATGCTTTCTTGAAAGGTAGAACATACATTTTACTTCATCGTCATCGGGAAGTATTTTATTTAATTCGGAAAGAGCATGTCCGGGAATTATAAACGAATGATATACTGCGCCATTCGCATCACTGAGTGAATTTACCTCACATCCAATATTGCATCTTGAAAGAGTGAAGCTATCGCAGGATACTACTTCCATTCCTTCGTTATTTATTTTGAAGTATGCTCCCATGAGCATTGCTCTGTTATCCTGAGCTGCTATAGAATGAGAAACCTTTCCTATAACCTTTTTAATAACAGAAGCTGACACCTCAAATCCTTTATCCGAGACAAGATCGGGAAGATTTGGGAAATCCTCTCCTCTTGACGCAAATATAGAAAAGCTTGCTTTTCCGCAGGATATTTCACAGTTAAGCTTTTCATTTATATCAATTGTAAGCTCATCATCGGGAAGAACTCTGACAGTTTGATAAAGTCTCTGCGCGTTTATAATGTATCTTCCTCCTCTTTCTATATCCGTAGGAGTAAACACAGCTCTCACACCTTTATTCATATCGTAAGTGGATATCTGCACCTCTCCGGAATCAAGAGTCTCTATGAGAACACCCTCGATAGATGTAATTGTATTTTTATTTGATACGCTACCCATAGCGGGAGTAAGCACTTTCATAAATTCCGATTTATGCACAGTAAATTTCATTTTTACTTCCTTTCTTTCCTCTCCCGAAGGAGAAAAACATACATATTTTTTTGTAGTAATAATAGGAGTAGAGGCTGTTAATATGTTAATAACGGCTTTTCTTCTTTATTTGTCTATCTTTACAAACCTTTTATTATTAACATTTCCTGTTGAATTTATGTCAATAAAAAATAAAAAATTTCAAACAAAAATATCAACGGATTTTCAACCTATACTTTTAAACTTATCAACGTAAAATTGTTTGTATTTTACTGACCTTTAATTTCTTTTATAAGCTTTTTAATTTCACTGCCGGTCTTGTTCTTTGTTTTTATATTGGTTTCAATCTTAGAAATAGAGAAAACTGCTGTAGAATGGTCTCTTCCGAATATTTTTCCTATTTCGTCAAGAGAAAGCTGAGTCATATTTCTGATTATATATATTGCGGTATGACGCGCGTTTGAAACATTCTCTGTTCTCTTTCTTGATTTTATTTCTTCTATTGAAATACCAAAATGCTTAGTAACGACCGAAAGTATCTTTTCCACCAAAATACCGGTAGGTATATTACCGGGATCTATATATGATATTGCCTGATCGATAGATTCCTTTGTAACAGGAGTTTGTTCAAGAGAATGGTGAGCAAACAGTCTTTTTAAAACTCCCTCTATCTGTCTTATATTTCTTTGCAGCCTTTCTGCCATATAATCAACAAGCTCGTTTGATATAAGAAGATTCATGGAAGAGGATTTTTTCTTTATTATAGCTGTCCTCAGTTCAAAGCTCGGAGGTAAAACCTCCGCAATAAGTCCTCCTTCAAATCTTGAACGAAGCCTGTCCTCAAGCGGTTGAATATCTTTAGGAGGACGGTCGCTTGTAAGTATTATCTGTTTATCTGCTTCATAAAGAGATGAGAAGGTATGGAAGAATTCCTCCTGAGTTGCTACCTTACCTGCGATAAACTGAATATCGTCTATAAGAAGAACGTCTATTTTCCTGTATTTATCTTTGAACGTTGAGGTTTCCGCCTTAGATATTGCTTCTATAAGCTCGTTCATAAATTCTTCGCAGGTCTTATAGACGATCTTAAGAGAAGGATGGTTCTTATGAAGCTCATTTATTACTGCGTAAAGTAAGTGAGTTTTACCGAGTCCTGAATGACCGTGAATGAAAAGAGGATTGAAATAATTAGGATCTTTAGATACTGCAAGGCATGCTGCTTTTACAAATTTATTTGATTCTCCTTCAATAAAGTTATCAAAGGTGTATTCATCCTTTTTTGGAGAATCGGGAAAATCTCCGAGAAGTCTTTTTATATGATTTTTCTTTTCTTCTGTCTCTATAGGATCCGGATCTTCCACAGGATCTGGATCATCTATATCTATAACTGTCGGTTTTATTTCCGGCGGACTTGTTATCTCAATATCAACCTTGAAGCCTATTACGTTTTCAAGAGCTTCTGAAATAATATCTATGTACTTGGTAGAAAGAACGTTTCTTTTTAAAGGAGTGGGAGTAAGGAATACTGCTTTTTCCTCTGTTAGAGAAATAAGATCGAATTTTCCAAACCAAAGGTTAAAAACCGATTTTGCTGGAAGCTTGTCAGCAATGCTTTCAAGCATTATTTTAGTTATGTCGTTAAGCTCGCTCATTACCTTTCCTTTCTTGTGTAAAATTGTAAAAAGTGTATAGTTATAGCTTTTTTATATATAGTTATAATTATTATAACATATATATAAGGAAAAATCAACAAATATTTGTATATTTTTAATTTAAAAAAGAGGAATCTTTTATTACACGATTCCTCAATTAATTATTATAAAACTAAATTTCACCGTTTAAAGTCTTTTTGATTTACCTTTAAAAAATAAAGACATTATAAATCCAAGCAAAAGAGCTGTTGAACATCCTATGGAAGCGGCAGAAAAGGCTCCGCTGAAAACCCCGAATAGCCCCTCGGTATCAACGGCTTCCTTAACTCCTTTAGCAACGTTTGCTCCGAATCCCAAAAGAGGAAGAGATGCACCGCATCCTGCAAAATTAAAAATAGGCTCATAAATCCCTACAGCACCCATAATGACTCCAAACACAACGAAGGAAACGAGTATTCTGGCGGGAGTAAGCTTAGTTTTATCGAGAAGAAGCTGAGCAATAACACAGAAGATGCCACCAACTAAAAAAGCAAATAATGATTTTGTAAGCATACGGTATCCTTTCTAAACAGAGGATATATGAATTATAGGGGCAATTCCGAGAATATTCTGTCCTTGTAAAACACTTGATGGGCTCATAAGAGCTCCGGTAGACATAAATAAAATATTTTTTATACTTCCCGATTCAAGCAAAGGTAAAAAATAAGAAGCAAGAACTGATGCGGAGCAGCCGCATCCCGAAGCGCCTGCATGAACGTCGGAGCTTTTAGGATCGTAGAGAATATTTCCGCAGTCTATATGCTTGATATGGCAGGATGAAGCGTCCTTTAAAAGTAATTCCTCGAAAATATCAGAACCTATCCTTCCAAGGTCGCCGGTGACGACGTAATCAAAATTTCTAGACTCCTCTCCGGAGATAGAAAAATAAGTGTAAAAGCTGTCAAACGCGGCGCGCGCCATTGCGGCACCCATATTGGATGCATCACCCGAAAGACCGTCAACTATCTTTCCTATCATACCGTCCTTTATTTTAACACGTCCTCCGTGCCCTAATATGAAAGAACCCGAAGCCGTAGCGGTCCACTGCGCGCTGGGCGATCTTTGACCGCCGTATTCTATCGGGGTTCTGAACTGTCTTTCTGCGGCAGAGTTATGAGAAGTGGTAACAACTGCTCCGCTATCTACTCCGCCTCCCGATATAAGAGAGGAAAGTAATAAAAGACCCTCCGTACAGGTGGAGCAGGCAGAATAAAGACCAATATAAGGGATACCGAATGAATATAGTCCGCCGGATGATGCGACACATTGATTTTCAAGATCTCCCGCAAGAAGCGCGTCAAGGTCGTCAGCCTTCTTTGAGATCCTATTAAGAGCGATATTAAGAGATATTCTTCCCATTTCTCCCTCTGCAAGCTCCCAAGTGGGCATACCGAATCTGTCAGTATCATCACAAAAGTCAAATTTATCTCCGAGAGGTCCTCGCCGTTCCTCATATCCACCCACAGATGCGTAGGAAAGAAAAGAAGGGGGATCATCTCCAAAATCTATTATTTTTCTCATATAACAGAAAGCACCTTTAAAATATAATATAGTAGTCCGTAAAGAGTTCCCGCAACCGTTGCATAAAGTATAACAGGACCGGCAACCGTAAAAATCCCCTTACCGACGCCGAGTACCATCCCCTCACTTTTCGTATCTATAGCCGATGAGGTTACGGAATTTGAAAAGCCGGTTACAGGCAAAAAAGTACCCGCACCGCCGTAGCGCGCAATATTATCAAAGAAGCCGAGGGCTGTGGTGACAGAGGCAAGAAGTATAAAAGTAACCGTAACTAAAATATAAGAATATTCCTCGGATATTCCGAGATACCGATACAAAACCGAAAGCCATTCACCTGCGAAGCAAATAAGACCCCCTATAAGAAACGCAAGAAAAGAGTTTTTAAATAACGGAGATTTTGGTGAATGCTTTTTAACAAGGGATTTGTATTCCTCGTTGTTTTCAATAATCATATATACCCCATTTATAAACAATTATTTACATTTGTACTGTTTTTATTATTGATTTATATTTTAATAATATACTTCCAAAAAGAAAAACGACGGCATCCGTGTAAATTTAATTTAAAGAATTGTAAAATGACACCCAAAAAAACTTATATTTTTGAACTTGCTATTGAAAGTTAACTTAATATGTGGTAAAATATAAAAAGAAAGGAGAGATATATGTCAAACGAGTGGAATAATGAATTTGAGAGTCAGAATACAGATTCCGACTACGCCTTCCAAACCTTAAACAGAAAGGGCAGACCGAAAACTATGGGTTGGTCAATTATTGCCCTTGTAACGGGCGCGGTATCTGTTGTTACAGCGTATTTCGGATGGTCGAGCCTAATACTCGGTGTTCTCTCCATAGTATTTGCGGTGGTGTCGCGAATAAAGCTTGGATATTTTGACGGAAAAACAATAGCCGGATTTATACTCGGTATACACGGTGTGCTTCTCGGTGCGACCGTTATAGGCTTTGTTATGAACATGAGCGAGGATGAAAAGATGCTTCTTTGGGATTATATAAGGCAGATGTTTGCTGAAATCAAGGAAGGACCGACAGGCGGAAGTAGCTTCTGATATATTGAAAAGCGTTAACAAAAAGGAAAAATCTTAATATCGTACAGCATAATAAGGTTTAAAAAAGCCCGGAGAGCCACTGAAGTGACCATCCGGGTTTTTTATTTATAGCTTTTAGATTGATGAGAGAATTTGCTCTACCTTCGCAAGAGCCTCATCTATCCTATCAAGGTTCTTACCGCCGCTCATTGCGCTGTCGGGTCTGCCGCCGCCCTTACCGCCGCATATTACAGATATCTCTCGAAGGATATTTCCTGCGTGCGCGCCTGCCTTTACGGCATCCGGTCCTGCGGACGCAACGAAGTTGAGCTTACCTTCATATACTACAGCGAAAACGGCAACACCGTCAGCAAATTTAGATTTTACGGTATCGCAGATTCCTCTTACGCTGTCAGGTCGTGCATCAATTCTTGCGGTGAGAAGCTTGAAGCTTCCTATTTCCTTTACGTTATCGAGAAGCGACTGAGTTTTAAGCTCGGAGAGGCGCGCGTTTGCGCTCTCAAGCTCGCGCTTTATTTCTTTTATCTCGGTCTGAAGCGAGGAAGCCTTCTTAGCAATGGTAGCGGGATTCTGAGCTTTAAGCTCACGCGCGGTTTCCAAGATCAGCTCGTCGCGCTCCTCAAGAAGAGAGAGAACTCCAAGACCGGTAGTTCCTTCTATTCTTCTGACGCCTGCGGCGACAGAGGATTCGGAAATAATCTTAAAGAGGCCGATCTCACCGGTTGATGAAACGTGCGTTCCGCCGCAAAGCTCGACGGATGAAGAGCCGATGCTGACAACCCTTACCTTATCACCGTACTTCTCGCCAAAGAGTGCCATAGCTCCCTTTTTACGTGCAGATGCGATATCAGATACTTCTGTAGAGCAGCCCTCGGCAAGAAGAATGTTGCGGTTTACAATAGCCTCTACCTGATCAATTTCATCCTTTGTCATTGCCGCAAGGTGAGAAAAGTCAAAGCGTACTCTATGCTCGTCAACGTACGATCCCGCCTGCTCAACGTGAGCCCCGAGCACCTTACGCAAAGCCGCTTGGAGAAGGTGGCAGGCAGAGTGATTTCTCTTTATTGCCAGACGTCTGTCTGCGTCTATTTTCAACGTAAGGCGGTCTCCTACGGCGATCTTGCCTGCATCAAGCCTGATCTCGTGAATATAAACGCCGTTTGTTTTTTTGGTATCGGTAACGGTAGCCGTGGCGAGATCCGAGAGGATAACGCCGGTATCTCCTACCTGACCGCCGCCCTCGCCGTAGAATACGGTTCTGTCAAATACAACGGAGCATTCGCCCTCGTTGAATTCAGAAACAACCTCTCCGTCTGTGATGATAGAAAGAACGGTTGCTTCGCACTCGTCAGCGTCGTATCCTAAAAATTCTGTCTGCGGCAGCTTGGAAAGAAGATCCTTTGAAGAGTCCGACCAGCCGGAAATATTGCCTCTTGCGGCTCTTGCTCTCTCCTTCTGCTCGTTCATAAGAACGGCGAAGGAATCGTTATCTACCGAAAGTCCTGCTTCCTCAGCGATTTCGCGCGTGAGGTCTACAGGGAATCCAAAGGTGTCGTAAAGCTTAAAGGCGTCTTCACCGGAAATAACCTTTTCGTTCTTTTTGGTAAGATCGGAAATAATTGATGAGAGAATGCCGAGGCCGGCGTCTATCGTTGCGTTAAATCTTTCCTCCTCGAGGACGACGACCTTAAGAATATAATCCCTCTTGTCGCGAAGCTCGGTGTAAGCATCCTCATTCTGACCGATAACTATCTCGCAAAGCTCGCGAAGGAACATTCTGTTGATTCCAAGAAGCTTTCCGTGGCGGCAGGCGCGGCGGATGATCCTGCGGAGAACGTAGCCCCTGCCCTCGTTTGAGGGGATAACTCCGTCGCTTATCATAAAGGTCGCGCTTCTTATATGGTCGGTTACAACGCGGATTGAAACGTCACACCCAGGGTCTATCCCGTATTTTTTGTCGGCTACAGAGCAAACCGTGTCGAGTATCTTGCGAACGGTATCGACCTCAAAGAGGTTGTCCACACCCTGCATAACGCAGGCAAGACGCTCAAGACCCATGCCCGTGTCAATATTTTTTTGCGCAAGCTCGGTGTAATTGCCCTGGCCGTCGTTGTTGAACTGAGAGAATACGTTGTTCCAGATCTCCATAAATCTGTCACAGTCGCATCCCGGCTTACAGTCGGGAGAGCCGCATCCGTACTTTTCGCCTCTGTCAAAATATATCTCGGAGCAGGGGCCGCATGGGCCGGAGCCGTGCTCCCAGAAGTTGTCGGCCTTTCCAAGCTTTACTATATGCTCCTCGGGAACGTGTATTTTATCGCGCCAGAGCTTGAATGCCTCCTCATCCCCCTCATAGACGGACGGCCAGAGAAGATCTGCCGGTATCTCAAGATCTCCGTTAAGAAATTCCCATGACCACTCAATTGCCTCTTCCTTAAAGTAATCTCCAAAGGAGAAGTTACCGAGCATCTCAAAATAAGTGCCGTGACGCGCGGTATGTCCGACTCTCTCAAGGTCGGGAGTCCTTATGCACTTTTGACAGGTGCATACGCGGTTGCGCGGCGGAAGCTCCTCGCCCGTAAAGTATTTTTTCATAGGAGCCATGCCGGAATTTATGAGAAGGAGAGATTTATCGTTGTTTGGAACCAGCGAAAAGCTGGGCAGACGAAGATGCCCTTTGCTTTCGAAGAAGGAAAGGAATCTCTCGCGAAGCTCGTTAAGTGAAGTCCACTTCATACTATTGTCCTCTTTATAAATATTTTCTAACAATGTATTATATCATACTGTTAAAGTAAAGTCAATACGCAACCGAAAACTAAGCCAAACGCCAAAATTTCTTGGCAAATTAACGATTTCCGTTACCGTACCGTGATTTCTTCTCCGTCGGCAATTACCGTACCGTTATCCAGCCAAAGCCTGTCGATAGGCGATCCGCTCGGCCACGTGAGTGTCACATCTTCAGAATCAGACGCGGGATATTCGATCTTGCCGCTCCATATTACTCTGCCATCACCGATAAGCTGAATAAAAGGAAGCGTAACGTCCTTCTGGTCAATGAAAAGATAAGAAGAGATCGCAGCCGTCAGAATAAACGTGAGTATTGATGCTGTGAGAGGACCGTTAAATCGCAAGCCGCGCTCTGAAAGGGCGGATATCGCCGCAACCGCGGGAACGTAGCAATGTGCAATGAGCATAAGAGCCGCCAGAGATGACTTTAATGCTTTCATTTCTGCTCCTTTCGAAAATTGGATTCGGCCGCGGTGTGTCCCTAGGCTATCTTTATTTTATCATAACGGGCGAAAAAATCAATAATTATGAGATGCGACAAATTGTAATAATATTTCCGAAAAAAGATTGATATTATCCGCAAAATGTGATATACTTTGTTTACAAACAAAAAATTAGGCAGGTATTTATTATGCAGATGACACTCAGATGGTACGGATCAAAGCACGATACCGTTACCCTAAAGCAGATTCGCCAGATTCCCGGTGTGAAGGGAGTAATTACCACCCTTTACGACACTCAGCCCGGCGAGGTATGGTCGCAGGAGAGGATTCGCGCGATGAAGGAAGAGGTTGAGGCGGCAGGCCTTAAGGTTGCCGGCATAGAGAGCGTTAACGTACACGACGCTATAAAGACCGGCGCGCCTGACAGAGATATGTATATCGATAACTACATCAAGTGCCTTGAAAACCTCGGTAAAGAAGATATACACATGGTGTGCTACAACTTCATGCCCGTATTCGACTGGACGAGAACCGAACTTGCAAGAGAAAGAGAGGACGGCTCTACCGTTCTTGCGTATACTCAGGAGGCGGTCGATAATCTCGTTCCCGAAAAGATGTTTGAATCCATCGCCGGAGATATGAACGGCACGGTAATGCCGGGATGGGAGCCGGAGAGAATGGGCAGAGTAAAGGAGCTCTTTGCCATGTACAAGGATATTGACGATGAAAAGCTTTTTGCCAACCTCGTTTACTTCCTTGAGAGAATTATGCCGACCTGTGATAAGTACGACATAAATATGGCTATTCATCCCGACGATCCGGCTTGGAGCGTTTTCGGACTTCCGAGAATTATTATAAACAAGCAGAATATTCTCCGTATGATGAAGGCTGTTGATAACAAGCATAACGGCGTTACCTTCTGCACGGGCTCCTACGGAACCAGTCTGAAGAACGATCTTCCCGATATGATCCGCTCGCTTAAGGGAAGAATACATTTTGCCCACATCAGAAACCTCAAGTTTATCACCCCCACAAACTTCGAGGAGGCGGCGCATCTTTCCTCTGACGGAACCTTTGATATGCACGCAATTATGAGGGCGCTCTACGATATCGGCTTCGACGGTCCTATCCGCCCCGACCACGGGCGTATGATATGGGATGAGGTCGCGATGCCCGGATACGGTCTTTACGACAGAGCTCTCGGTGCTTGCTATTTGCAGGGACTCTGGGAAGCTATCGAAAAGGAAGCCGCAGCAAAGCAGTAATCATCTCCATAGATAAAATCAACCTCTCGCGCACCGTTATAGGTGCAATGCGAGAGGTTTTTTATTAAATTAAGATAAATAAAATGATGTGCGTAAATCCGCACAAAACGGGCAAAAATCATATTGCTCGCAAAGGCGGGCCAAAGGAGAATTGTGTATGTGCACCGCAATGAGCGATAACCGTGAGTGTCATCTTTTTGGAAGGACGCTTGACCTTGAATGCTCGTTTGGAGAGAGAATTGTAAGGATCGGACGGAATTTCAAGCTTAATTTTCTTAGAGAAAAGGCATCCGTGTCTCATTATGCGATCATTGGAACGGCGCATATTTATGAAGGGATGCCCTTTTTTTACGATGCCGCAAACGAAAAGGGACTTGCGATGGCGGCGCTTAATTTTCCCGGATTTGCTGTCTACCGAGAGCCGAGAAAGGGCGTATTGAATCTTGCGTCGTTTGAGCTTATCTGGTGGGTGCTTTCAAAATGCTCTGATCTTTCTGAGGCGCGTATCGAGCTCAAGCGCGTAAACGTAACCTCGGATGCTATATCGGATACGATGCCTGCAACGCCGCTGCATTGGATGCTTGCCGACAAAAGCGGCGCAATCGTAATCGAGCCGACGCAAGACGGTATAAAGATATATGACGCGCCGTTCGGTGTAATGACCAATTCGCCGGAATATCCGTATCATATTTTAAGAATATCCGAGTGTATGAGCCTTTGCCCCGAGCAACCGGAAAATAGGATATCCCCCCGTGTCAAGATATTTCCGTACTCTCGCGGAATGGGGGCAATAGGCCTTCCGGGGGATGCGTCAAGCAGCTCTCGGTTTATAAGGGCGGTATATACGAAATCTCACACGGTGCACGGGGAGGGGTTAAGCGGGGAGGTTTCAAGATTTTTTCACGTTATGGACACCGTAGCTCAGCCTAGGGGATTCGCCGTGACCGATGAGGGAAAGTCTATATATACGGTTTATACATCCTGTATAGACCTTGACACCGTGTCGTATTATTTTACGACCTACGGGTGCAGAAGGATTAGGGGGGTGAAGCTTTTTGATATGAAAACCGACACGGATGTAATGGAAACCTTTGCAATGGAGTCGAGCGAAGACGTATTAATCCTTTCACCGCAGGAAAGTAATTGTCGCCAATCCTTATAGCGCGGAAAAAACAAAGAGGCTTTCGCATCTTCGGTTATGCCTGAATGCGAAAGCCCGGTTTTTAATTATAACACAAATTATTCTTCGCCAAACCGTCCGATTCCGACGAGGTCGTCTACCGGCACGGAGAAGATCACTGCGCTCCCCTCGGTCTTTAGTCCCGCGGAATCGCGGATAGCCTCCATAATCTTGAGCTTATACTCCGAGTTCGTCAGCATAAATATGCTGTCGGTATCGTCGGGGATCGATGCTCCCATAGCCTGCTCGATCTTTGCATTATCAACACTGCGGGTATGGAAAACCGTTGCGCCGGTTGCGCCTGCAGCACGCGCCGCATCTATCGCCACATCGGAGTATTTTTCGTTTACTACTGCTATTACAAGCTCGTGCATTAATTTTTTCTCCTTTTTCGTCGGGGTTTTGGTGGATCGGTTCTGATCCCTTTCGGGAGATTCCAGTATCGGCTCCTCAACTATGCTTGAAATTGCGGAAAGCGGCATAGTAAAAGCGATTCCTTTTCCGAGAAGATAGAGCTTCAGCTCTTTTCCGACCGCATTTAAAACAGTGTGCTCAAGGTAGCTCGGAATGAGGGAAAGGGTAACGCGCTTTTCAACGTTGTCAATGCCAAAGTAGGATCGGTGATGGGAGCGCGCGGTTCCGTGCCCGATTCCGGAAAAGTGCATTGCCGTTGCATACTTGTTTATAGTCTCGGTGAGCTTTTGCGAGTCGTCCTTGCCGACTATCGTTACAAGAAGCTTTACCTGTTTTGTTTGCTTTTTTTTCATTCGGCAGCCTCCTTTGCGGCGGTGCGCTTTTCCTTTGAGTCGGCGCGCTCTCTGGGATATTCAACAAAGCTTTCGCTCTTGGACGAGAAGCTTCTGATCCTTCTCTTGGATTTTATATTATACATAAGTCCGAATATCTGTATTGCAATTATCGGCGCCATGGCTACGAAGGCAACGCAACCGAATGCATCGGTCATAATATCTCCGCCGGGGATTTTTGTACATGCTCCTATTGCAAGAGGCAGTACGAATCCGCTCATCATCGTTCCGCTGGCAACTCCACCGGAGTCGAATGCGATACCAACGAAGATCTTGGGAACGAAGAAGCAGAGGGTGAGCGCTATAACGTATCCCGGAATGAGTATGTACATTATGGAAATTCCGGTAATTATTCTGAGCGCCGAAAGACCGATCGCCGCCGAAACACCGATGGACAGACCGAGTCCGGTCAGCTTTCCCGAGATCGCGCCCGCGCTCATTTCTTCAACAAGTCGGTTAAGCACGTATACAGAGGGCTCCGCCTTAACTATGAAGAAGCCGAGAAGCATTCCGATCGGAATAAGCAGCCAGCCGCCCCACACGGTTGCAAGGCTCTCTCCTATTATAAGGCCGGTAGGCATAAATCCGACGTTGGCGCCCGTAAGAAAGATTGCGAGACCAACGAGCGTATAGATAACGCCTATAAAGATCCTTATAAGCTGTGTCGTGGAAAAGGCGCGTGATATAAGCTGGAATATTACCGTAAATACAACGATGGGGAGAAGTGCCATCGCGACCTCCTTAAGATAGTGAGGGAGGTCAATTATATAGCGTAAAATCCCGTCCTGAGTTGTCGCGGGTTCAGAGGGAAGTGACATAGCCTCACCGTCCCCACCGGTTCCGGTGATAAGTCCGAGCACCAGCACCGCAATTATAGGACCGATACTGCAAAGCGCCGTTATACCGAAGGAATCGTTACGCCCTCCCTTTTTAACTCTTGCGGATGAAACACCGGCGCCGAGCGACATAATGAATGGAACGGTCATAGGTCCGGTCGTAACTCCGCCCGAATCAAATGCCAGAGGTCTGAAGGCTTCCGGAAGGAAGAATGAAATTACAAACGCCGCGATGTAGAACACCAACAGTATTAGGTTAAGACTGATACCGAAAACGATACGCAACAGGGCTATCATCAGAAATACGCCGACACCTATGGAAACGGTGAGGATGAGAACCATGTTCTCAACTCCCGAGACCTGTGTAGCAAGTATCTGAAGGTCGGGCTCGGATATCGTTATGATTATACCTATAACGAAGCTGACGAAGGCTATAAGCCATATCTTACCGGAGGATGCGATCGATGAGCCGATCTTAACACCCAGCTGCTGCATCGACATTTCCGCGCCAAGGTTAAAGAGGCTCATGCCGATAACCAGGAAAACGATTCCTATCAGGAACAGAAGCATATAACCCGAGTCGATAGGACTTATCGTTACGGAAAGGAGAAGAACGATAAGAGCGATCGGCAATATTGAGCTTAGTGATTCTGTGAGTTTGCTTTTTACCATTTTAAAACCTACTTATTCCGAAATTGACGCGAACGTCATATAGAGCTCGCGCGGCTTGTGCTCGTTTGTCTGAACCGTGAAGCCTGAGCACTTGACCTCAAACGCATCGCCGACGGCGACGCCGTAGGCGGTATATTGTTTATTGTCACAGAACACGTTGTTTTCTCTATAGAGATCCGTAGTGATTATTGCTGCGGAATCCCCCGCGGCACCCTCGCAGTCGTAGGTCTTTACGCAGTTCAGGGTAATTTCAACTACCAGCCTTCCGTCGTTTAAAAGCTGGGTTTGCATATTGTAAGATATTACGACGGCTCGGGATATTATCTGTCCGCTGTCCTTATCTACGTAGCGAAGCTCCCTGTTTATTGACGGAAAATCAAACGTAAGATATTCAAGGTGGTTGCGCTTTGGTGCGTAACCGTCAACTGTTACTATACAGTATGAGGTGTATCCCTTTTCGGTCATCGCGAGGATCACGCAAACTCCCTTGCCCACAGCGCTCACCAATCCGTCATTGCAGACAGCCACGTTGGGGTCCGACGTCGTCCACGCTACGGTGCTTCCCGCGTTGTTTGCCAGCGTGGGTGTAAGCATTTGTTCATCCCCCGTCTTAAGCGACAGTGATTTTGACGACAGACTAATGCTCGGAGCCGTAGGATCCTTGACCGTTACGATGCAGGTCGCGGTCTTTCTGTGCTCCGGGTAGGATGCCGTGATCGTACAGGAGCCGTAGCCGACGGCGGTGACCGTTCCGTTACTGCAGGTGGCAATGTTGCTGTTAGAGCTTATCCAGGTTACCGTATTTGAGATATCCTCGCCTAAGTCGGAGATCGCCGTTATACGTGTCTGCTTACCAATATTGGAAAGCTCGATCTCGTCCTCCGATATAGATAGCAGGGGATTTGGATTGGGTATTGAGACCGTGCAGATGGAGGACGCCTTGTTCATATAGGTGGCGCGAATCACGCACACTCCGTATCCGACCGCAGTTATTACGCCGTCCTCACAGGTTGCCACGTTCGTGTTGCTGCTTGACCATACAAGGCTGTCGCCGAGCTCCTGTTGCGTGAGGGTGCGGTCGCCGTCGATCACGCTCGCGGTAAGCACGAAAAGATTGCCCTTGTCGGCAATCTTGACAGATTTGTTTGAAAGATACACTGCGGCTGAGGTCCGGTTATCATCCGCCGTATCATCCGGGGTACCGTTGCAGGATGCGAGAGTCAGCGTAAGTATTAGAATTAACGCAAATAAAATTATTTTTTTCATACAATCACCGTATTCGCATAACTATTCGAGTATATTATATCATATAAAAATATTTTTAGCAAGTACAATTTTAAAACAAACTATTAACTCTGAAATCCCTAAAACACCTTGTAATGGGGCGGGAAATATGGTATAATAACCTCACGGATTTGATGCTTACAAAAAAGTTCTGAGGGAGGAAAAAATGAAAAAAAGATTATCCGCTTTGATATTACTTATTACGGTCGTCTCGATGCTGCTTTCGAGCTGTGACCTTCTGAATGATATACTCGGTTCTCTTCGGGGAGGCGGCGAGGATCTGCCCGCTCCCATCATAGCGCTTGATTCCATACCCGAATATGACGGCACCGCCGATTACGTTGAAATAAACGGGGGAGTTCCGTTTTTTGAGAATGAGGACGTTTCTGAGGAATACGAGCTGTTCAGCGAGCTTGATTCTCTCGGAAGATGCGGCGCCGCAATTGCTTGCATCGGACAGAGTCTTATGCCTACGGAGGAGCGCGAGGAAATCGGACACGTTAAGCCATCCGGATGGCACAGTGTAGAGTATGACATCGTACCCGGAAAGAGCCTTTATAATCGCTGCCACCTTATAGGATTTCAGCTAACCGGCGAGAACGATAATGAGAAAAATCTTATCACGGGTACCAGGAATCTTAACAATGAGGGAATGCTCCCCTTTGAAAACAGCGTTGCCTCATACATAAAAAGAACGGGCAACAGAGTTCTCTACAGAGTAACGCCGATCTACAAGGATTCCGAGCTTGTCGCTCGCGGCGTGCTGATGGAGGCAAAATCGGTGGAAGATGATGAAATATGCTTCTGCATTTACGTATACAATAATCAGTCGGGCGTTGTTATAGATTACCGCACCGGTGAGAGCCGACTCGCTGATCATCCTCATTCGGAAGTTCTCGGCGACGGTCATGACAGCATTGACATTATCCCCGCGGCGGCAGACGGCAGAGTAACTCATATGTACGGTGAGTTTGAAGGAGATGAGCTTGTCGGGGTACTCGTCATATGCTCCTCCACCGTTCAGAACAAGAATATGACGGTTGCCGCAGATATAGACCGCGAGGGGCGTGTCGATTCCGTTACGGTTCTTACGGGGGACAGCCAAGGGGAGCTAAGCGACTTCTGCCTGTCGTTTTCCGACCTTGACAGGGCATCTGCCGCAAGCATCGCTCTGACGGATAACGAGGAAGCAGCGAAGGCGGTGAGAGATTCCGTTCTTATGTCGATCGACGCTATGCTTGCTTACGTGGATGCGGTTGAAAACGGAAACGTATACGTTATAAATATAAGCAGCGGAAAGTTTCACGAGGAGACCTGCTCCGGCGCTATCTCTATGTCCGAGGCAAATAGGCTTCTCTACGTAGGCTACGCCGCCGATCTTGTGAGGGCTGAATATCAGCCGTGCGGAACCTGCGATCCGGAATAAACAATGAAAGTGTAGATGTCAGTTTTTAAAAGTACGGTTTTGCAATAATACGGTATGTCTCGAAAGAGGTATGCCGTATTTTTGTATTTAATCTTTTTATCTAAACTGCTTGATATTCTGTGGATTTTATGATATAATAATGTCGTCACGCAAATTTAATAATCAGAGGTAAAGTTGTTTCTTTTTTATTAAAGGGATGATTATACCTTTTTTACGCATTCTAACTAGTGAATTCGGCAAAAATGCAAATTCCCATAGTTAGAATGTAGAAACGCTTTTCTCTTCTGATTAAATTTGTGTGACAACAATCGGGGTTTGCGTTTTTCGGTGCGCCGGCTTCGGTTGGCGCACCTTTTTAATTTCCTTAGGAATTATGCTAAAAAATCGGTGAGCTTGGATTCATATGTTTCAAAGAAAAGTATTTACAAATGATAAAGAATATGATATAATAAGTATGCTCAACAAATCAAATAATCAGAAGAAGGTATAGTTTCTTTTTATAGGGATAATTGTACCCTTTTTCCGCATCCTAATTTTTGAATTTGGTAAAAACTCAAATTCCACAAGTTAGGATGTAGAAGCTATTTTCGTTCTGATTTGATTTGTTGAGCGACAATCGGAGTTTGTGTTTTTCGGTGCGCCGGCTTCGGTTGGCGCACCTTTTTGATTTTAAGAAACTCACCGATGTGGGAGAAAAAATGAGTGATTACAACAAAACGACAAATCAAGATAATGAAAATGTAAACGGTGAGA
>JAZRUS010000060.1:0-10302 GCA_045652665.1 Eubacteriales bacterium
TTTAATTTGTCTTCCTAAGACCGCTTGGCCTCCCGACTTCGTCGCGGCGCTCAAAAAGAGCGGATGTCGCGCTGTGTCGGAGCATATCTATCTCCTCGTTTATCATAGCGTCCTTTTCTATATACATATCCTTGCCCGGGATATAAGCCTCGGGCTGGTAATAGTCGTAGTAAGAAACAAAATACTCCACGGCATTTTCCGGGAAAAAGGAGCGGAACTCCGTGCAAAGCTGTGCCGCGAGCGTTTTGTTATGTGCCAATACAAGGGTCGGGCGGTTGAGATTGGCTATAACGTTAGCCATAGTAAAGGTCTTTCCCGATCCGGTAACTCCGATTAGGGTCTGTGCCCTCTCTCCCGCCTCTATTCCCTCGGTGAGGGCGCGTATCGCTTCCGGCTGATCGCCCGTAGGCTTATAATCGCTTTTCAGTATAAAACGGCGCTCATCCACGGTCGCCCCCTCCTTCTCTTTTTTTCTGTTTACACGGTTTTTTTGTCTATTATTTTATCCGCTTTTGCGATAAGCTTTGCCGCATATTCCTCACTGACTGCGGCAGCCGAAGCAAGCTGTCGAATATCGGTGCATCCGCTATCCCTCGCGCTCTGAATAAGCTCTGTTCTGAAAAGGTCCGAATACTCTCTGAAATAGAAGGGCGTGGCGTAGAAGCCGTGCGCCGCAAGAAGTAGGCACACCGCCATCGGGAAATAGCTGAGCTTCAATATAAAGAGGATCACCCCTGCGGTTGACACTGCACCGACGGCGATCGAAGCGATCGCCACGGCAAGCATCGTTTTTTTACGCCTTACGATGCGCTCCATATCAGTTATCCCAGTTAGTGAATACTGCGGTAACGTCGTCGTCCTCGTTGAATTTATCGAGCATCTTTTCCATATTCTCGACGTCCTCGTCAGAGGTAAGCTCAACGTAGGTCGAGGGAACCTTTGCAACGTCGGCGGTATCTATCTTATAGCCGAGCGCGATTATCGCGTCGCGAACCGCATCAAGCTCGTCTACCGCGGTATAAATAGAGTATTCACCCTCGTCGGACTTAATATCCTCCGCGCCGCATTCCAAGGCGTCCTCCATTATCTTATCCTCCTCGATCTCGTCATCCTCGTCGACTATTGTGATAACGCCCTTCTCCTCAAAGAGGTAGGAGACACATCCGTTCTGACCCATATTTCCGCCGTACTTGTTAAACCAAGCGCGTACGTTTCCCGCGGTGCGGTTACGGTTATCGGTAGAGGTCTCAACGATGATGGCAACGCCCGAAGGACCGTATCCCTCGTAGGTGATCTCCTCGAAGTTAATATCGCTGTTATCGGTAAACTTTTTGATAGTTCTCTGTATATTCTCGTTGGGAACGTTGTTTGCCTTCGCCTTAGCAATAAGGTCGCGAAGTTTGGAGTTGTTGTTCGGATCGGGTCCACCCGCCTTGATAGCTACTGCCATCTCCTTGCCGATCTTAGTAAAGATCTTCGCCTTTGCGGCATCTGATTTTTCCTTCTTGTGCTTGATATTATTCCACTTTGAATGTCCTGACATATTTATTACCTAAACCTTTCGTTCTTATCAAAATTATATTTTCTCGGGGCTCTGCATACAGATGAGTCCGAGAGCCGTGCCAAGCACGCGCTTTGTAGCCGCCGTAAGCGCAAGGCGGGAATCGCGAAGCTCTGTATCCTCGCAGTTTGCAATCTTGCACTCGTGATAGAAATAGTTGAATGCCGCCGCGAGATCGAGAATATATCTCGTGATCACGCTGGGCTCATAATCCTCAAGCGCCGCCTTAACGCGTTCGGGGAACATCGCGAGAGTCTTTGCAAGCTCGCATTCCGGAGCGGTAAGGATCGCGTCGGTCATCCTGCCCTCCGACAGAGCCTTTTCAAGCACCGAGCAAGCTCTCGCATAAGTATACTGAACGTAGGGTCCGGTATTTCCGTCGAAGGAAAGAGCCTCCTCCATAACGAAGTTTATATCCCTCATACGGTTGTTTGAGAGGTAGTAGAACACAACGGCACCTACGCCGACCTTCTCTGCTATCTCGCGGCACTCCTGCTCGTCCGGGTGCTTTTCCTTAGCTATTTCGTATACCCTGCCGATCGCCTCGTCAAAGAGATCCTTAAGAAGTATTACGTTTCCGGTACGGGTCGCGAGCTTTGCGCCGTTTATGCTGACCGTTCCGTAAGGAACGTGAACGAGCTTGTCGAACCAATCGTATCCCATAAGCTCAACGACCTTGAACCACTGAGCGAAATGGAGCGACTGCGCCGCGCTCGTAACGTATATCGCCTTATCAAATGCGTACTCGCCCTTGCGGTATACCGCCGCGGCGATATCACGCGTAGGATAGAGTGTCGAGCCGTCGCGCTTAAGGATCAGGCAAACCGGCATATTCCATTTTTCAAGATTTACGATCGATGCACCGTCGTCTATCTCAAGAAGTCCCATATTCCGAAGCTTCTCGACCTGCGCCGGCATTTTATCGGTGTAGAAGGACTCGCCCTTGTAGCTGTCGAACTCGATACCGAGAAGCCTGTAGGTCTTCTGATACTCCTGAAGGCTGACGTCAACGAAGCGACGCCAGAGCTTAAGGTTCTCCTCATCGCCGTGCTCAAGCTTAGCGAATTCCGCGCGCGACTCGTCCGCAAGAGCAGAATGCTTCTTTACCTGCGCCTCCTCTGCGGAAAGCCCCTGAACGCTGGCATCCTCCTCCGCCTTTATCTCGTTGTTTATTCTTACGTATAGCTTTACGAGCTCGTCAACACCGCCCTCGTCAACGGTCTTTTCATCACCCCACCTTTTGTATGCTACGATGAGCTTGCCGAACTGAGTTCCCCAGTCGCCGAGATAGTTGATACCGACGCACTTATAACCGGCAAATTCATGAATGAGCTTAAGCGAGTGACCGATAACGGTAGTGCCGAGATGTCCGATATGGAAGGGCTTTGCAACGTTCGGCGAGGAATAGTCGAGGACGACCGTCTTACCCTCACCGCACATGGGTGAGCCGTATTTCGCGCCCTCCGCGGCAATATCCGCAACAACTCTCTTTGCGAACGCCTGCGGATCTATCTTGAAGTTGAGGTAACCGCCAACGCAGGAAACCTCCGCAAATTCATCTGAGGAAAGTCCCCCCTTCAAAGCCTCGGCGATCTGAACGGGAGAGCGGCGAAGCGTCTTGGAAAGGCGGAAGCAAGGAAGCGCGATATCTCCCATACTGCTGTCCGGCGGGTATTCGAGCATAGAAAGAAGCTCATCCTCGGAAAGGAGATCCTGACCGAATTTCTGATTCACCGCCTCATAAAGCAGGGCGGCGGTTTTTTTCTTTAGCTTTAACATTTTAATACTCCATTCTGTCGCCACTTGGCGACCGCACAAATTTATAATGAATTTTTGTGTTCGCTCTGCGACGATTTGGACTAAGGCTCCAAATCGCAAAAATTCGATGGCGTGATTAACATCTGCTTTGATTAGATGTCGGTTATTTCACGCTATTCTCCGTATCAAAGTGAATTTTTCATTTTCGTGTATTTTCTTCCGTCGACGTCCGCGCGAACGAGCTTTAACGGAATGAAGGTTTCCATATTAAATGAATATGCAAGCGCGGATTCAAGTCCGTCAACAAGGTAGAATTCCCCGTCGATTTCGACTGCCGTGACCTCCGGGACTGTATCCCCTCTTTCAAGACGGGATGAAAGCGCTGCAACAAGCTCGCTGTCAGCCGCGTCGTCGGGATAGAAAAGCCTCTCGGGCGTTATAAACGCGGCGGTATAGCTCTTGTCCCTTTTCCATACCTCAAACGAGGCGATAAGCCTTTCGGCAACCTCTGCCGGAGTCGCATTAGAGGTGTCAAGCACAAGCGAATAGTTCATAAGATCCTTGATGTCCACGCCGTACTGAGTCATATATCTTTTCTTTTCGCTCTCGCGCCTAGCCTTCGTCTCATTAATCGTATCCTCAAGCGTTGCGGCGTGCTCTCCGACTCGGTTTGCGCTCATAATACGAAGCGCGCTTGTCTCCGCGTCTGCCGAAAGATATACCTTAAAGGTTCCCTCGGTGAAGTGCCACGCCATGCGCGAGTCAATGATAAGCAGCCTGTCGTCTGCCGAAAGCGCCTTAAGTCCGTCGTCGATCTCATGGTCGATCTCAGGGTGCGTTTCCATATATACGTTCAGCTCAACGACGCTCATCCCGTGCTTCTTTGCGATAGAGCGAACGATCGCGCCGGTGGAATAGTATTCCGCGCCGAGCCGCTCCACGAGGATGTCGGAAACCGTGCTCTTACCGCTTCCGAGATCGCCTGCAAGTGAAATCTTATCCTGCATAATTCAAGTGTCTCCCAAAAATATTTTAACTATAATATTATATACCATATCTGTAGGAATGTCAAGCGTGCGCGCGTGGGTCGGCAAATTTTTTACATTTTCCACATCAGGTGAATAAATCCACGGCAAAATGAGAAAATAGAAACATAATGAGGCGAGTCCATCTCGCCCTGAAAGGAAAGGAAAAGAAGTGGAAAAGAAATTCAGATTCAAAGGCAATCCCAACGCGGCAAAGGTCGTGTACGGCGCTGTGATCGCCCTGCTCTGCATAACGGCGATCATCATTGGCATCGTTGCGGCAAATAACAGAAAGGATCCTATCCCCGACCCCGACGAAAATCCGCCCATTACGGACGGCGGAAATGAAAACGGCGACCAAACTCCGCCCGAAGATAACACACCGGAGGATAAGGAGCCCGAGAAGGAGAAGCTTACCTTTATCTCTCCCGTAGCGGGAAGGGTCGTGAAAAATCACAGTCTCTCGATCCCCGTATTCTCTGAGACACTTGAAGCATGGCGAGTACACACCGGCATAGATATCTCTACCGATGAAGGTGCCGACGTATTTGCCGCGGCTGATGGCGAGGTAAGCAGAGTATATAACGATCCAATGCTCGGCTGTACCGTCGAGATCACCCACGAGGGCGGAATAAAAACCCTCTACTCCAATCTTGAGGAAAGCGGCCTGCCCACAGTTGGCACGGAGGTCGAATCCGGAGCAAAGATCGGACGTATCGGTGACAGCTCGATTTCGGAGCTTGCCGACGAGGCGCATCTGCACTTTGAGGTAGTGGTCGCGGAAGCATCGGTCAACCCGCTCGACTATATCTCGGACGAGGCAAAGCGCGTATCCCTCGGCATTACCGAGAACGAGGCAGCGTAATCTGTTAAGGAGCGGCGCATTTAGGCGCGCCCTGTGCCCTTGAAGAGCAGACCGGCTCAAGCCTTTTGGACTTGAGCCGGTCTGCTTTTCTTATATTTTTTTAGGGATTATGATGGAAATTTCTCTGTTTTGTTATGGTTTTATGGCTGTTTTGTGTTTCTCCTGAGACTTACCGTGAGGGGTAGGTGCGGTGTGAACCTCGCTACTCTTTTAAGCCTTCCCCAGCGGAGGGAAGGCTTGGAGGGAAACGGGACATACCTTCAACCGGAGAAGGCTTAGGGGAGTTAAGAAGTTAATTTTGCGTTAGTACTTGAATTTTTTTATGTGGCGTGATATAATAGATCTGTATGTAAAAAATAATTCGCGTAAAATTCGCTTAAAACCGTTTTTTAGGTTTTGCAACGGGATTTACAGTTGCCTGCTGTGCGGGCAGAATGGAGACACAAATGACTAATATCGCAATACTCGGCTTCGGCGTTGTCGGCGGCGGCGTTGCCGATCTTATTACGAAAAACTATGCTGAGGTGACAAAGCTCGGCAAGGACGAAATAAATATCAAATACATCCTCGATCTGCGCGATTTCCCCGACTCGCCCTTCGCGGACAGGATCGTTCACGATATCAAGGTTATTCTTGAGGACGAATCCGTCTCAACGGTCATTGAGGTAATGGGCGGATCACACCCCGCGTACGAATTCACCGTTGCGGCGCTTGAAAAGGGAAAGAACGTTATAACCTCTAATAAGGAGGTCGTCGCAAACTTTGGCGACGAATTTCTCGCGCTTGCCGCAAGGACGGGCGCAAGCTACAGATTTGAGGCGGCGGTAGGCGGCGGAATCCCCGTTATCTCCCCGATGATCTCCTGTATCGGTCAGAACAAGGTTACCGAGGTGCGCGGAATACTGAACGGCACCACGAACTATATACTTACAAAGATGTTCACTCTCGGTGACAGCTTTGAGTCCGCGCTCAAGGATGCGCAGGAAAAGGGATATGCCGAGAGAAATCCTGATGCCGATATACTCGGTACGGATGCGGCGAGAAAGATAGTTATCCTCTCCGCGCTGGCGACCGGAAAGCTCGTTGACGTAAATAACGTTCATACCGAGGGTATAACCGGAATACGCAAGGCTGACGTGCTTGCGGCTGAGAAGATAGGATGCAGCATCAAGCTGCTCGGCAGATGCATTGCAACCGAGACCGCGCCATTTATTATGGTTGCGCCCTTTATGCTTAGCAAGGAATCCGCGCTGTGCGGCGTTTCCGGCGTTTACAACGCGGTCGAGGTGATAGCAGAGCCGCTCGGAAACGTTATGTTCTACGGCAAGGGAGCAGGGGCAGGGGCGACTGCCTCCGCCGTGGTCGGTGATTTGATGCAGGTTATGAACCTTGGCGGCGCGGGCGCGCCCGTGTTCAATAAATCAAGTGAAATACGCGGCTTTGATGAATTTGAAGCGCGCCACTACGTTGCAATCGAGGCAGGAAAGGAAGCCGAAGCAAAAAAGGCTTTTGGCAATATAGACCTGATCGCCTCCGAGGAATGCGCGTTCATCACAGAGAGGATGAGCGAGGGAGAGTTCGCATCAAGACTTGCGGCGCTTTCGGAGTGCGGTATTGCTCCGCTTTCCGATATCAGACTTCTTTAATAATCCGTATTGCTCCGAGAGGCTGACAAGCCGATCGGAGCTTTTTATCAGAACGGCAAGAGTCGGAATGCACATCAGAAGCAGTACGGAGTCGGTCACGGAGATCAGCATTTCCGACGGAATAAAGCATCCGAGGGCGCAGGATAAAAGAAACAGCGGCAAAAATCCGCGAGAGGAACCCCGAAGAACGGAGAGCGCGGACGTGCCGTAAAAATACCAGCACACAACGGTAGAATAGGAAAAGGCGAGGATCAGAAGAAATACCGCAAAAGGCGCAAATCGACCAAGCACGCAGCCGACAGAGGACAGAAGTATCTCTACCCCCGTGCCGCAGGATATATCGACACCGGAGGCGAGGACGGTAATTCCGGTCAAAGTGCAGAGGATCGAGGTATCAAAAACGACCTCAAGCGCGCCGAGTATACCGCACTCACAGGCAGGAATGTCAGACCTTGCCTCCGCAGCCGCGGAGCTGCCAGCACCCGCCTCGTTTGAGAGAAGCCCTCTGGCAAAGCCCTCACGCATAGCAAGACTTACCGAGTACGCGCCCACACCGCCCACCGCGGCACGCGGTGTGAATGCGCCCGAAAGAATATCCGACAGAACACCGCCTAAGTGCTCAAAGCGAATGCAAAGAACAGCCACGCATATCAAAACGTAAACAATTGTTGATATAGGGATCACGGCGGCAGTCACGCGCTCTATCTTCCCTTCTCCCCCCTTTACTACGGCAAAAACCAAGAGAGAAAACGACACGGCTACGGGGATGAGAGGCAGACCGAGGCTCTCCGAGCCGGCGTAGGCGGCGCTCTGCGACTGGAGAGCCGCGCCCATCGTAAGAGAAAGCAAAACAGTCAAAATCGCGTATACCGTGCCGAGCCGCCGAAAGTGGCCGCG
Source organism: Eubacteriales bacterium (assembly GCA_045652665.1). GTDB lineage: Bacteria > Bacillota > Clostridia > Oscillospirales > CAG-272 > UBA1740. The sequence goes on from JAZRUS010000060.1 coordinate 7,753, forward strand.
CACGAGCGAGGTCATTCCACAGGCGCCGCCGCGGCACGCATCCGCCGCGAGGGTTGACTCAGCGTATTTTATAACGGCGGAAAAGACGGATGAGACGAGCATCCAGAAGATCATCCCCGCCCCACCGAAGCGAAGCCCGTGCGCAACTCCGACGAGATTTCCGACACCAAGCGTGCCTGCCAGCGCAAGCGAAAAGGATCTGCGCGCCCCGCGCACCCCCAGCGCCGAGCGTGCCGCCGCGATTACGCGGCGGGGACGGAGAAGCGGAAAGAGGCGCAGGCGAATAAGAAAATATGCCCCCGATAAAAGAATTATCGCGGGCAACAGATATGAAAATTGCATAAGAAGCCCTCCGTAGAATAATATGACGGAGGGCTTCTTATTATTAACTAATTAAGGATAAGTATATTAATTAAGAAAATAAATCTCAATGATCTTATAGATTATGAAGCCGAGAACACCCGCAAACACTACGGCACTTACGGCGTTTATTATCTTATCGAATTTTGCGTTTTTCTCGCTCTCGATGCGATCGGCTTCCTTATCCTCGTCGCTCTCAAGCAGCTCCTCGGGAACAGCCTCCTCGGTCGCGTCAAGCTCCTTTTCGGATTCAAAATCATACTCTCCGCGCCTTATCGCTTCTTTTCTTTCCGCGGCGGATTCCATAATTTCCTTGACGGTCTTAAGTGTCAAGGCATCGTCAATATTCGCTGCCGACATCTTCTTACCTATGCGCTCCATAGCCGCCTCAACTGTCTCGGCATCCGCGCCGCGGGTTACGTCTGCCATATCGGCATCGCATCCGTCGCACAGATACTTCGGATTTCCGAAGCCGCCAAGAGTCAGTATTGCCGCCGATTCCGAATCCACAGACCTTTTACAAATTGAACATAGCTTTTCCATACTTTCTCCCCTCCTCCGCGCGACTATCCTTTATCCTTACGGAGCGCTGCTCTAACCTCTCTGAGATATTCCTCGCGAAGGGCGCGCTGCTCCTCGCGCTCCGCTGCGGTAAGCTCGCGGGTCTTTGATATTCTTGCCAGTTCGTTTATTCTGTCTACCTTTATCTTTTCCATCACGTCACCTTATTATAATACTTTGCAAGTCCGCCCTCCGCAGTCTCTCTGTACAGATGCGAAAGGTCCTTGCCGGTCTTGTACATAGTCTTTATTACGAGATCAAGCGAATTTTTCCTCGAGCCGGAGAGGAAGTTTGCAAGGCTCATAGCGTTAATTGCCCGCATTGCCGCGTACACCGCCCCTGATAGCGAATATATCCATAGTGTTTTCATGCGGAAGATCTCTGTCGGTCGAGTTGAAAATTATGTTCACGGGCTTGCCTGCGCACATGCTCTCTATCGCAACGTCGGTTCCGTGACCGCGCCCCGTGTCAGAGAGCGAGCCGTAAAGCACGACCTCATATGAATCGGCATCGGTGTTTTTCTCTACGAATTTTCCCATTGCCTTTGCGGGGCCCATTGTATGAGAGCTCGACGGCCCTTTTCCGATCTTATATATATCCTTTATCGATTTCATAATCCACCTCTGAGATTTTTGTGTGAAAAAAGAATCGAACACGTAAGGTTCTCTTTGGGTACAATCTTATTTTATCACACGTGTTGGAAATATTCAATAGCTTTGGAAAAAATGATAAGAGAATTGCGGTGACGAACGCCTCCCAAAGGGAGCCATAGAGAAGCTGTGCCGAATTTCAGTCAATATCAATAATACAAAGCAGTCATTTTTTTCCTATTTTTGCAAATTTTTACAAAAAATACCTTATTCATCTTTAGTACTTGATATTTTTTAAAAAATATAATATAATATAATATAATGTAACTGATAGGTTATATACAATCAAACTAGCAGACCATACAAAAAGGAGATAAACATGAAAAGAAAAAGTAAAATCCTTGCGATATTGCTGTCAGTGCTCGTGCTGTGCGGCGGTATTGCGCTTTCTGTTTCTGCAAGTGGCGAAAGCACGCCTACTGCTAACGTGCATTGGCTCGATCCCGACGGCGGTGTCTTCAAGATCGAGACCGTAGAAGCGGGCGATGTGCTCACCCCGGAGACAGGTGTCATTGTAAACAAGAATACCGGCTACATGTATACGTGGGAAACAGCCGCCGAAGAGAGCTGGATACCCGAGGCCGGAACTTGGGCGGATGGTACAATATCATTCTCAGAATTGGATATTGAGAATGCCCAAAACAAAGAGGGAGAAGAAAAGGGTATAATCCCAATCCAATTATCTGACGCAGAAGCAACGGAGCTTGCCTTCTACGCAGGTACATACGTTGAGGACGCTTACGGAAACGGCTACGTCCGTCCCGTTGCAGACTCTGCCGGCGGCTATGAGCTTTATGGCGATACAGCGAATTTCGAAACAGAGTTCCCGTCTACACAATACGCAGACGGCACGACCTTCGTTCTTCTTGGTGACACTTACATTGATTGTAATAAAGAAATGCAGGTTCCCGCCAACAAAGAAAGAAGCCTTGACCTTAACGGTAAAAATCTTATTCATTCTGGAAACTATACTGGTGGT
>JAZRUS010000061.1:0-6400 GCA_045652665.1 Eubacteriales bacterium
AGCCGCGGGAGTATTAGTGCGGACAAATGTGAAAAGGCGCAGGCGTATGCCAAGGATTGCTATGACCGTGCGATACGCGACCCGGGGTACGCTGAAAAGCAGTACAAGGCGGATATAGAGTTGAAGCACATATTCAAGCAAGGATGTTCACGGTGTGGATACGAGAACGTTTGAAACCTTCCCACCGGAGCCAAAAATCGATCTTTCTCTGAAGTACGGATACGCCGACGAATCCGGTATAAACAAAGCGGAAGGCGCGCTTCATTACAAAATTGTCGCAGAGTTGAGCGCAATTCGCTATACCGATTCGGTTGGCGTTATGAGGATTTCGAATCCCGAAGGCTGCGAGAAAAAGAAGAATATTGTATATTATGCATACTTTCCACGTTGCGAGGACGAGGGTGACATAATCGCTGTGGATTCTTCACGGAAAGATACTCTCGACTATGAGGTAATCGAAGTCGCCGAGGGTGATACCGTGCTTAGCCATCGATATGCGAAGCTTGCGGCGGAACTGTTGAACAAACGACGGCTGGCGGATAAAAAGAAAAAATTGCCATGGCGTGCGATGACTACCTGGTTTCCGTCTGGGGGGCTGGATACAGCGGTAGAGCGAATTTGGAGGGTGACACGAGAGAAAATACGCGTGGAAAATGAATTGTTATCGTAATTACCGTATCATAGGACTTAATGCAAGCCGTCATAATACGGCACCAAGTAGCAGAAAAGCCATTAGGTGCCGTTTTTCATTGTACTCATTTCGTAATAGCTTCAATTACAATTATTTCTTAGTCATTAAACTACCTACTATGAAGGTAGAGATAATTAATTTGAAGGTTAAGTATAAAACAGGCTAGCTTGAGAATGCAAAAATTATCGAGCTATGTCATCTTCGTTGTTTTCAGCATATCGACCGCTTTTTCCACCGGCTTGATGGTTATATACTCCACGGGGAATACCGTTGTATTTCTTAAATAAAGCCGAGAAATATGTTTCGGACGTACAAGTTACAGCTGCAATATTCCTTAAAGTCAGCTTATTATCAAGATTTTGATCTATATAATGCAGTATGCGAGTCATTTTTTCCACACATTGAAAAAAGAGGCAATATATCACTATCTGTACAAAGAACCGCAAGAGTTATATGCAGTAATCGGAGAGTATATGCATTTTTACAATGAAGAGCGACCACATAGAAAGCTGAAAATGAAAACTCCGCTTCAATTTGAAACGGAGTACTTATCGCGTGCTTAAATAAAGATGATTCCCACTTTTGACTCCGATTAAACCGGGGTTCCAAAATGGGATCTATTCACCTTTTATCAAAATTTATCCTCTTATATTCATTCGGGGTCATTCTCATTTCGCGTTTGAACGCCTTTGAAAAATAGTTATAATCATAAAATCCCACATTAATTGCTGCCTCTCGAACCGAGCATCCACTTTCGCGAAGCAGCTTGGCTGCCTCTGAAATTCGCTTTTGACGAATATATTTTGCAATGCTCATTCCATAATATTCATGTGCCATTTCATAGAGCCGCACACGGCTTAATTTGAAGGCAGAACAGAGGGTATCCACCGAAAGGTCTTCATTCAAATTACGGTTTATATAATCTGTTAGAAAATAAATACCGTTTTCACCTTCTATCTTTATTATCTCACTGATCCACAAATAGCTGGTGCAAGCCTGCATAATTCCTGCAATGGCCGTCACCTGCTCATCGTCTCTTATTTTTAGATTGTTAAAGTGTTTTTTTATAAGAGCCTTATCGCTAATAAAACCCGACGCATATTTAAGAATGGCTTGCTCATCGCTTTTCGTGTTGCGGATCTGCCCAAACATTATATATCCTAAGATCAAATCATTCATCTTTATCGGAGCTACCGTTTCCGTAAGCCCGGCATGGCAAGAATATGTATATAGCGAGTTTTTCTGACTACAGTACCTACAGGCTTCGGCTTCGTTCTGTCTGCAAAGAGCTTTAAATGTCGGATTTTGCTTTAGCATATGACAAAAATCTGAGCTTTGCTCGGGATAAGCTGCTACTCTTTGAAATCTACTGTCATATATTACTATTCGTATATGCGACAGAGTATAGAAATCCTTAAGTATCTTCGAAAGCTTTTCGTGATCCATTCTCAAACTCAAAAAAATCCCTCCATTCAAAATACGAATTTACAGATTTGGATACATATTTGTCTTTATTATACACCAAAAGTATGATACAATCAAGTATAAAATATAAATTTTAGGATGGAGGCTTCGTATGAATGCTATAGGGGGACTTGATATCGGGACCACGGGCAGTAAGATATCGCTGTATGATGAAAAAGCGCGACTTCTTGTAAGTTACTATACGGAATATGTTGCTTCTGTAAATGATGGGGCTCATACCGTTCATTTCGGCGTGATATTCGATGCTGTCAAAAAACTGCTGAGGGAAGCAACAGAAAAATACGATATTACAGCTTTGGGTGTGACGAGCTTTGTGAGACCTTTGCTATGCTTGATTAGGACGATAATATTCTTGCACCTTCTTTTCTCTATACAGACCCAAGAGGCAGCGATGAATGCAATTCCTTGTGCGACATGCTGGGAAGAGATCACTTAACGCTCCTTGGCGGTGTAAAACCTCACAGTATGTATAGTATTTATAAGATGATGTGGCATAAAAACAACAATTCGGATCTGTTCAGCAAATGCAAAAAAATACTTCTCGTCGAGGATTTCATCATATACAGTCTTACAGGAAAAAGGCAGATAAGCTATTCACTTGCGGCGCGTACCGGTGCTTTTGATATAGAAAAAAAGAGCTGGATAAAAGAAGTCTTCGATAGGGCGTGCAAAATTAGCGGTAAAATGATAACAACCGAATAAGCAGCCCTAACGGCAAAACACCACGGAAGAAACTCCGTGGTGTTTTGCTTTTGAAATATACCTTTTCGCCTTTACGCGGTGCGAATAATACACCGCAGTAATCAAATATATTTACTCGCCTGCAAATTGAACAGCTCGGCATATTTACCGTTCTGCTTCAACAATTCAAAATGCGAGCCTTGTTCGATAATGTGTCCGTCACCAATAACAAGAATCTTATCGGCGAGAGTGGTGTTTGAAAGACGGTGCGAGATCGTGACCGAGCTCTTGCCCTCGCTCAAATGATAGAGTTGTTCAAATATCCGGTCCTCCGAAATGGGATCAAGTGCGGCAGATGGCTCGTCAAGAATCATATATTCGCTATCCTTGAAGTACGCACGTGCAAGACCTACAAGCTGCCATTGACCGCCCGAAAGATCTTTTCCGTTGTCCGCATAGTAACGGCCAAGAACGCTATCGTAACCGTTCTCCCAATCCTTGATAACCTCGCTCGCGCCGCTGATGTCGCAAGCCTTTTTCAGCTTTTCATCATTGAAACGCTCGTCGAAGTCAGAGAGCGCAATGATCTCACGGAGAGGCAGACAGTACGTCACGTAATCTTGGAACAGAACCCCGAACACCTTACGCACGGCGTAAATATCGTATTCCTTCAGATCCACGCCGTCCAGCTTGATGCATCCCTCCTCGGGATCGTAGAAGCGGAACATCAGCTTGATAATGGTGGATTTACCTGCACCGTTGAGTCCTATCAGACCGATCTTTTCGTGAGGCTCAATGGTAAAGGAGCAATCCTTCAGCACGTACTGCTCCGCATTGGGATAACGGAAGCTTACGTTACAAAACTCAATCTTCGGATTGTTCGACGGCTTCAGCGCTCCGCTCTTTTCTACTTCGGGTTCAATATCCATAAACTCTTGAAGCTCTATCAGGCGAGCATTATCGCTAAGGAATTTATTGACCTTATTCATCAGCAATTGAGATTGACTTCTCAAGCGCGAAACCATACTGAGATTATATTGCAGATCACCGATACCGATATGTTTGTTTACAACATCGAACACCGACACGGTAAGCACCAAAAATTCACTGGATACGTTGATGATCATAATCAGAGTATTGATGATATTGTGCTTGATGTCCTCCGTCTTATTGATTTTATAAAGCTTCTGCCATGTCTCCTTATATTTGCCGATAAAGTATGAGCCTATATTATTCAGCTTAATCTCAAACTGAATATCGTTGTTGAAGAATACATCACGATAATAATCCTTTTTACGGTTGTCACGTAACTGTTCCTTTTCCATTTGGAGCTTACGCTCGGTGCGCTTTTTGTTGTAGAGCATAAATGGAATCAAGAGGACAAGCGTGACAAGTCCAAGCCACCATTTGTAGGTACAAACAATAATAAGTGTTGCAACCACGTTGATGAACGCAGAAACAATGTCAAATACAAGCCACGACATATTCATCATCGTAAGAAAATTGTTTCTCGCGTGTCTTACCTTGTCACCCATCTTGGCAGAATCGAAGAATGACAGATCCATCCGCGAAGTCTTATCCATCATCTGTTCTTCAATATAAAACTTCAATTCGTCACTATATCGGTCTTGAACGTAATTATCAAATTGGTCTATCAGGTAGGTTGCCAATTGCAGCGCAAGATAGATGACCAAGCAAACGATTACGGTCTGCTTACTGTTTCCGAAATCCACAATTCCGTTGAGAACCTCTTTCCACAGCCATAGATTCACAAGCGGTATCAGCGTTGTGAACATCAAAATAATAAGCTTCATAGAGAAATAGAATTTTGATGCAAGGAAACAGGTTTTAATGCCGAACCAAACGTTTTTGAAAAGCCCGGAAAAGAAAGTCTTTATCTTATTCATATCATTCCGCCTCCTTTACCGTGTACTTTTCGCGTTGGAGGTTATAGAGCTTTGCATACAGACCGTCAAGCGCAACAAGCTCGTCGTGAGTGCCTTGCTCCGTAATCTTTCCTCCGTCAAGAACGATGATCTTATTAGACATACGGGCACTTGAAATACGGTGTGAGATCATAATACCGGTCTTACCATCGGATATGGATTCAAAGTTCTTAAATATTCGGTCTTCCGCTTCGGCATCAAGTGCGGCAGAAGGCTCGTCAAAGATGATAATGGAGGCATTTTTGAAATAGGCACGGGAAAGCGCAATCTTCTGCCATTGACCTTTGGATAGCTCCGTACCTTTATCGGCAAATTGGCGAGTCATAAAAGAATCAAGTCCGTTTTCAAGCTTTGGCTTAATATCTTCATATACACCGCTTTGCGTTAGTACACCTTCAATTTCGTCGGTGTTGTCGATACGTTCAAGTGAGGATAGCGCAATATTTTCCCGCAAGGTCAGCGGATACTGCACAAAACTTTGGAATAATGCTGAAAACAGTTTCCGCACATCACGCATATCATAATCCGACATCGGACAACCGTTGATCAGAATTTGCCCCGACTCTATCTCATAAAGACCGAGCATCAGTTTGATGATCGTGGATTTTCCAGAACCGTTGATACCGACAATCGACAGCTTATCTCCCTTGTTGAGCGTAAAAGAAACTCCGGTCAACACATATTTATCGGTATGCGGATATTTGAAGCATACGTTGTCAAAAGCGAGGCTTTCAAAGGCTTCAAGCTTTCGTGTGCCGCCCGTTTGTTCCGTCTTTATTGCGAAGAGTTCAAACAGCTTGCCCATTAGATCGGATATGCGACTCAATACGTCAGTAGTCATCCAAGTAACGCGCCAAAAAGAATTTGAAACGCTATGGGCAAAACCAATATATAGCGCAACGTCACCAATACCAATCGCGCCGTTTATCGCCTTGTATATCACATAGGCAATAAATACGATCTCACCGCTTCTGCGGAACAGTTCAATGCCGAGCGAGCCGTGAAGCACCTTCTTGTCAAGTGCTTTGTTGGCTCTAATATAGTCTTTCTTTTCCTCATCATAACGCGCCTTGATGGCATCGGTCAGATCGTACATTCTCACGTCTTTTGCAGGCCAAGCATCGGTGAGCATCCAACGGTAGTAATGGAATTTACGAACGTCGGGTGCTGTTTTTTCGCGCAGCTCTTCGGATTTTCGAGCGTAATATTCGTTGAATATAATGCTCGGTATCGTAAATGCCAAGAACATAAGCGAAAATCCAAGGGAGAATACTGCGAGTGTGGTAAATGCAACAACGAAAGTATAGAGAAAAGATATAATATCGGTAAGACGGAATATCAAATACACCGATGTGAATTCCATATACCTTACTTCGTCGATCTGATCCTTGCCCTTTGAGGAATCAAGAACATCCATAGGCAACTCAGAAAGCTTTTCTACTAATCGACATTGGTCCAAGTGCCGTGCCTTTTGGTCAATGGTGCTTTTCGTGATCTCTTTTGCCGAGGTAATCCCTTGGTTCACAACCAAAGAAAGTCCATATATGATAACCACCGCAAGCACCTTTTCAATTTCGGGTGTTGCCACGGTTAATGC
>JAZRUS010000062.1:0-2284 GCA_045652665.1 Eubacteriales bacterium
GGCACTCAAGGAAAAGGCAGCATACCTTAAGGGTCTTGCAGACGGTCTTGACTTTGACAAGACCACGGCAGAGGGCAAGCTTATTGCCGCTATGCTCGAGCTTCTCGGCGAGATGACCGAGGCTATCGAAGAGATCGATGAAAATATCGACTACCTCGCAGATTACGTTGAGGAAGTGGACAAGGATCTCGGCGAGCTCGAAGAGTTCTGCTATGAGGACGACTGCGACTGCTGCGATTGCGACGATTGTGATTGCGATTGCGACGATTGCACTTGCCTTGCATGCCTCGACGAAGAATTCGAATTCGACGACGAGGAAGAGGAAGAAGAGAACGAATAATTCTCGCAATAAAACGGGGCTGTGTAACAAAAACGGCTCCGTTTTTGTTAAGTTTAGAGTTTAGAGTGGAGGAAGATTTCCTCGCTCTGCTCGGAAATCAATCAGCGGAAAAGTTTTTGAGGATTCTTAAGTAACTTTTTTCAAAAAGTTACTTAAGTCGACCTCCGCAGAGGTCGAAATATCCCTTGCGCTTCGAGCCGACGGCTCCCCTGCCGGCGGCTCGGAATGAGTCAATGCTTTCTCCAACGGAGAAAGTATTGCGCTCATTCATCCTTTATCACTTAGGAGTAAAAAATGAATAACAACCCTTTTGACAATTACAAAGGAACATCGGATTCCGCCGTGCGCGGAGGTTTTCGTGAACTGCCGATGAGGTGGTATAAATTCCTGATTTACGTCGCGCTGTGGTTCTCTGCGGCGGTGAACATTCTCGGTGCGATCCCGTATTTTACGGGCACGTCGCAGACCGAGGAAGTGCTTGCACAGTTCCCGATCCTTTCGACAATCGACCTTTTTTACGGAGTTCTAACGCTCGGAATGGGCGCTTTGGCGATCTATACCCGTTTTGCGCTGGCGAATTATAAAAAGACCGCGCCCCGACTCATCGTCGGGCTCTATGCCTACGGCTTCGTCATCTCTCTCGGCTATAATGCCGCCGTGCTTGCAATCACTTCGTCGGTTTATGCGCCCGTTGATTTCATCATCACGGGTATGTCAGTCGGCACGTCTGCCCTCATCAACGCCGCAATGGTGATCTGCAACCACATTTATTTTAAGAAGAGGAAAAGACTTTTCAATAAATAATTTCAATCCGGCGACCGACTCTCCGTTTGCGTGAGTTTATCGCCGGATGATTTATGGAAATATGCTACTCGTAGATGTATAATGTAGTCAGCGCGGCGAGAAAGACGACCGCGACTACACAAGGAGGTTTCAAATTATGAAACAAATCGGAGAAAACATTGCAAATCTGCGCCGTGCAAACGGTATGACGCAGGAACAGCTGGCGGATATTATCGGAGTTTCTGCGCAGTCTGTTTCAAAGTGGGAGACAAGCACTACTATGCCCGATATTATGCTTCTTCCTGTGATCGCCGATATATTCGGAGTTACTGTTGATGCGATGTATGGGCGAATAAAAGCAGATGAGAAAAAGAGTGCAGGGGATGTTTTTGCAGGCACTATCGACACACTTCTTGACGGTATAGGCGGTTATATGGAACAGCGTAGTGCCGAAGAAATGAGCAAATACCGCGAAGCTCTTTCCGAAGATCCGCATCTCAAAACCGGAATTATGAATTGCGGTGTGGGTTCGGTATTTTTTTGTGAAGAACTCGGCGCGGTGCTGTTGAAAAAGCAGAAAGACGAAGTGTTTTCTTCCGAAGGGGCTTCTCGAGTGCTTGATATGCTCGGCGATGACGGTTTTCGCAAGCTTGTGCGCCATTTGTTTGTGGAAAAGTACAGCACCATGACAACAGGCTCGATAGCCAAAATGCTGACTTGTGAAACCGATACAGCAAAGAATTATTTGGAAGCCTTGATTGCATGGGGCATTTTGGAGACATCTGTAGTTGATCTTGGCGAGGAAAAAATCACGGTTTACAGAGAAAGCCATTTTGCCCGAAATAAGCTGTTTATGCTTCAGGTCGTTGATGCGTATGCGCGAGAAATAAGTATCAAGAAGAATCATTTGTACTGTTGGGCGGGATAAATAATCGCCGAGAGTGACCTTTTGGGTGGCTCTCGGCGATTTTTATTTGATATGTTGCCCTTGGTGTTTTTCCGGCGGGTGAATATCGCGCGGCGCTCTATACCCTTTTCGAGCAGATAATACTGTTAGCTTGATATCATTTCACGTGGACTACTTGATATTATACAATACAGACTCCGCTCTCCTCATTCACCGCTCCCCGCGGTCCCCTTTCCCCGCTGGGGAACGCTTAG
>JAZRUS010000063.1:0-40399 GCA_045652665.1 Eubacteriales bacterium
TATTCTCACCCGGCACAGCTTCGAAAGGTGTTGGATTGTTTTCCGAAGCTTCAGGTGATTGCTGCCCACTTTGGCGGCTATCGGATGTACGAGGCTGCCTATGCGTATCTCTACGATAAGGATTGCATCTTCGATGTATCCTCTTCTATGATGTTTATGGAAGAGGGTGTTGCGGAACAGTATATCCGCAAGTACGGTGCCGAGCGTATGGCCTTCGGTACGGACTATCCCCTCTGGGATCCCGTCGAGGAGACAAAACGGTTTAAGCAGCTGAAGCTGACGGAGGAAGAGTTCGAGCAAATCGGCCACAAAACTGTGGAACGATTCCTAAATCTATAACAAAAAGAGCCACCCTAAATGGGTGGCTCTTTTGTTGTACTTAGAAATTAGCCGTAGATCAGGGACTCTGCGTAACGGGTTGCGATAACGCCCTCGGGCTCGCCGGTTGCCTTTGACTCGGTGAGGATATGCTCGATTGAGTTGTAGATATTGTCAACCTTCTCAAGAACAGCAGCCTTATTGTAGGGACCGTCAACCTCTGCTGCCGCATTGATAACGCCGCCTCCGTTGATTACGAAGTCGGGAGCATAGAAAATGCCGCGAGCCTTAAGCGCAAGTCCGGAAGCATCGTCAAGGATCTGGTTATTTGCGCCGCCGGCAACTGCCTTACAGTTAAGAGTGGGAATGGTGTTGGGATTGAGTATAGCACCCATAGCATTGGGGGAGAAGATATCGCACTTCTGGCTCATAATTTCCTCGGTAGGAACAACGATCGCGCCAAATTCCTTTGCAGCGCGCTCTGCGATCTCTTTATTGCTACGGTTGGCAACAATAAGCTTTGCACCGCTTTCGTTAAGAAGACGGCAAAGATCGTAGCCGACCTTACCAAGTCCCTGAACAGCTACGGTAAGTCCCTCAAGAGAGTCTGCGCCAAGCGCAACCTTTGCGGTAGCCTTAATACCCTGCCATACACCGCGCGCAGTAAAGGGAGAGGGGTCTCCGCTGTTCTGAGGAAGACCGCAGATGTGCTTGGTCTTACGAAGCATAACAAGCGCGTCATCACAGGTGGTGTTTACGTCCTCGGCAGTGATGTAATCGCCGCCAAGATTGTTAACAGCCTCTGCAAAAGCCTCGAACATAGCCTCGGTCTTCTGTGAGGGATCGGCGATGATAACGCCCTTTGCGCCACCGTGAGGAAGCCCTGCAACAGCATTCTTGTGAGACATTCCGCGAGAGAGACGGAGAACGTCAAAGAGAGCATCGTCAAACGACGCGTAGGGGAAGAGACGGCATCCGCCTATTGCGGGACCGCGATTGGTGTTGTGAATAGCAATAATTGCCTTGAGTCCGGCCTTTTCATTGTTTACGAACAGAACCTTCTCATGACGGTATTTGCTCATTTCGGTCATTGCGTTCATATTTATTTCTCCTTTTAATAGTTGCAAAATACGCAACAAATTTATTTATTATAATTCTTTCCAAGAGTAAGAGCTTTCATATTGAGCTCCTTGAGGGCCGCCTTCTTGGGAGGGACTAGGCTATCAACAACCCCGGCAACACCGTCAAATGAAAGTTCCGGATTGTTCTCAAGAAGATGTCCGACTATAATCATATTGGCAAGGCTGCTTATTCCTTCGTCCTTCGCCATCTGAGTTGCCGGAATGTAGAACACCTCGACGTCATCACGCTCTACCTTTGCACTGATGAGAGATGAATCAACGTATATCTGACCGCCCTTTGCAACCGAATTTACATACTTCTGAAGAGAGGGCAAATTCATTGCAATAAGAACGTCGGGGGTGGTAATGATTGGAGAGCCGACAGGTACGTCGGAGAGAATTACGTTACAGTTCGCAGTTCCTCCGCGCATTTCGGGACCATAGGACGGAAGCCAGGAGACCTGAAGCTCCTCTACAAGTCCTTTATACGCCAGAAATTTACCGGAAAACAGTATTCCCTGTCCGCCGAAGCCCGCAATAAGAATCTGAGTAGTTTTCATATTACTTCTCCTCCTCCGCGCTTCTGTCCTTGTATACACCGATGGGATAGTAAGGAAGCATATCGCTTTCCACCCATTCAAGTGCGGCCTTAGGCGTCATTCCCCAGTTGGTCGGACAAGCGGAAACAACCTCAACGAGTGAAAATCCCTTGCCGTTTATCTGGTTTTCAAAAGCCTTTTTAATTGCCTTCTTCGCGTTCTTTACGTTCTTAACGTTGTTAACGGCTACGCGGGCTACGTACTCAGGTCCCTCAAGGGTTGAAAGCATTTCGCTGACCTTAATCGGCCAACCGCAATGATTTACGTCACGACCGTAGGGCGAGGTCTGCGTAACCTGACCGGGAAGACTCGTAGGAGCCATCTGTCCGCCTGTCATACCGTAAATTGCATTATTTACGAAGATAACGGTAATGTTTTCGTTTCTTGCGGCTGAATGAACGGTCTCAGCCATACCGATGGATGCAAGGTCTCCGTCACCCTGATATGTAAAGACGATATTGTCGGGACGGCAACGCTTGATACCCGTAGCAACCGCCGGTGCTCTGCCGTGAGGTGCCTCTATCATATCACAGGTAAAGTAATCGTACGCCATAACGGCACATCCGACGGGAGCGACTCCGATAGTCACCCCTTCAATACCAAGCTCATCTATGACCTCAGCTACCAAACGGTGTATGATTCCGTGAGGACAGCCGGGACAGTAATGGAACGGGGCGTCCGTCAGCGATTTCGGTTTTTCAAATACAACAGACATTATCAAAGCACTCCTTTCTCAGCATTACGGATCGCCTCAAGAACTTCGTCGGGACCGGGGATCATACCGCCACAACGGTTACAGAGGGTAACAGGCTTTTTGCACTGCGAAGCAAGTCTGATATCCTCGATCATCTGCCCCATACTAAGCTCTACGGATATAAACGCCTTTACTTTATCTGCCACTTTGGCAAAAGCTTCGTTCGGGAACGGCCACAGGGTTATAGGACGTATTAAGCCGACCTTTATCCCCTCTGCTCTGGCTGCCGCTACGGCGTTCTTAGCCACGCGCGAAGCAATACCGAACGCCACGACGCAGATCTCTGCATCGTCCATCATATATTCCTCCCACATAGCCTCGTTTTTCTCTATTTCAGCATATTTCTCGAAGCGCTCAAAGTTCTTTTTCTCAAGCTCATCGGGCTTAAGATAAAGAGAATTTACAACGTTATGAGGACGCTTACACTCGGTACCAGTAAGCGCCCACGGCTTCTCATAAACCTTGGGCTCGGAATCTTCAAAGGTAATAGGCTCCATCATCTGTCCGATAGTTCCGTCGGCAAGAATCATAGAGGTAACGCGGTATTTGTCAGCAAGGTCAAATCCCTTTATCGTCAGACTTGCCATTTCCTGAACGGATGCGGGAGCAAGAACGATCATACGGTAGTCGCCGTGACCGCCGCCCTTTGTTGCCTGGAAATAGTCCGACTGAGAAGGCTGTATACCGCCGAGACCGGGACCGCCTCTCTGAACGTTTACCACAAGAGCGGGAACGTCAGAGCCTGCTATGTAACTGAGACCCTCCGCCTTAAGAGATACTCCGGGGCTTGACGAGGACGTCATTACGCGCATTCCCGCCGCAGCTGCTCCGTAAACCATATTTATAGATGCGATTTCACTCTCTGCCTGGAGAAATACTCCGCCGATCTTAGGCATCTTCTTCGCCATGTAAGCGGCAATCTCTGTCTGAGGAGTGATGGGATAACCAAAATAGTGACGGCAACCCGCACGAATTGCAGCCTCTGCAATAGCTTCATTACCCTTCATTAAAATTCTTTTTGCCATAACAGTCTCCTTACTTCTCCACTGTAATTATGCAGTCCGGACACATCGTAGCGCAAAAAGCACATCCAATACATTTCTCCTGCTCCTGCATATAAGCCGGAGAATATCCCTTTTGATTAAGCTTGTCGTCTGCAATCGCAAGACACTTCTTGGGACATGCATCAACACACAAGCCGCAGCCTTTACACATATCTGTGTTAAAAGTTACCTTTGCCATTTATATTCCTCCTTGTCAACAAGTCCGCCATCAAAACAATATCAGTCGGGCAAGTCAAAAAATTTCTTTTGCAGTATCATCGGCATCACGCAAATTCCGGAAAGCTGCTCCGCAACCGATCTTTCCGCGGTATGCATCCATATCGGAAGTCCGCACTCATCACTCAGCCGTTCTGCAAAATCGACCGAATCAAGAACCGTTTGTGCCG
This sequence comes from Eubacteriales bacterium, assembly GCA_045652665.1. Classification (GTDB taxonomy): domain Bacteria; phylum Bacillota; class Clostridia; order Oscillospirales; family CAG-272; genus UBA1740. The sequence continues at coordinate 4,243 of JAZRUS010000063.1, forward strand.
TCGTTTCAGCGCCGAGATTTGAATTATTGACGATACAAGTAAATTCAAGTCCGGCGGCAGCTTCTATTTCTCTCATGATAGCGACAGTATCTTCCACGGTAGAAGTAAGCGGGCGGAAGCAATTTACAACAAACGCCATACGATAATCATTCTCGGCCTTAATGGCATCGGCATATCTGCCAAGTGCATAAGCTCCGCGATCATCGCCGCCTATATCCATAATACCGTACGTCGATTTGTCCTGAACAAGCCTATAGCTTTCTGCCGGCAAGGCGGGAAGATCGACGTTGCTGTTTGCATACTTCGGAGAAACAAGCTTGATTCCTGCTGCCTCTAGCTCTCTTTCACTATCCTTGGTTCTGAAATACGGATTGACAATATCCAAATCGGCAATGCATACTTTTTTTCCTTCTTTAGCCAGGTGCAAAGCATAGTTGACAGCGATATTTGTTTTTCCGCTGCCATAATGCCCTGCAAATAGCGTAAGTCTTTTTGAATCAGTATTCATATCTTCATTTTCTGCATAATGTTTTAGAGCAGAACATCAAAATTAAAGTTGTTTTCTTATAATCTTTCCACTGGTAGTCTTGGGAAGACTATCGCGGAATTCGACAATTCTGGGGTACTTATAAGGAGCCGTACGTGACTTAACATAGTTCTGAATTTCTTTTTTCAATTCGTCTGTTGCCTCGGTTCCCTTAACAAGAACGATACTTGCCTTAACTACCTGCCCTCTAATCTCGTCAGGTGCCGCGGAAACACCGCATTCAAGAACGTAAGGAAGCTCCATAATAACGTTCTCTATTTCAAACGGACCGATTCTGTAGCCGGAAGATTTGATAACGTCATCCGCGCGTCCTACATACCAAAGGAATCCGTCCTCATCCATCCAAGCAATATCACCGGTATGATAATATCCTTCGCGCCATGTCTCTCTGGTAACCTCTTCATTTGCTTCGTATGCATAAGCGAGACCGCACGGCAATCCGTTTGAAATATTGATACATATCTCTCCGCTTTCACCACGTGCGACCTCATCACCGTCAGGGTTAAGAAGATGCACGTCGTAAAGAGGAACGGGTTTACCCATCGATCCCATTTTATGACTTCCGCCGGAAAGATTACCGATTATAAGCGTACTTTCGGATTGACCGAAGCCCTCCATGATCTTAAGACCCGTGCTTTTTTCAAACTGACGGAACACCTCAGGGTTAAGTGCCTCGCCGGCTGTAGAAGCATGCTCAATTGAAGAAAGATCAAATCTGGAAATATCCTGCTTTATAAGCATTCTGTACATTGTAGGTGGAGCACAGAATGTAGTGATTCCGTACTTTTTAAATAACGGAAGTATCTTTTCGGCATCGAATCTATCGAAATCATATACAAAATTCGCGGCCTCACAAAGCCACTGACCGTAGAGCTTACCCCACATCGCTTTTGCCCAACCGGTATCAGAGATTGTAAAGTGTAATCCCTCGGGGTTAACCTGATGCCAATATTTTGCGGTTATAAAATGACCTAGCGGATACTTGTAGTTATGCGCCGCGATCTTCGGATAACCCGACGTACCCGATGTAAAATACATCAGCATAGGATCGCTTCCGCACGGAGCATCCTCCGCACGCGCATAGTGGCTACTGAAAATACAGTATTCCTCGTCAAAGTTATGCCAACCTTCGCGACTTCCTCCGACAAGTATCTTACGAGTAAGACCGGGGCATTCCGCAGCAGCGCCTTCAACGGAGCTTGCAACATCCCCGTCAGCAGTACAAAGAATTGCCTTCACCTTTCCTGCTTCGAATCTATACTTAAAATCTTTCTCAAGAAGCTGATTAGGAGCCGGAATTGCTATCGCACCAAGCTTATGTAAACCAAGAATCGCAAACCAGAACTGATAATGGCGCTTAAGCACCAGCATAACGCGGTCTCCCCTCTTGATTCCAAGAGATTTGAAGTAGTTAGCCACTCTTGCAGATTCTTTTTTCATATCCTGGAAGGTAAATCTTCTCTCGGTGCCATCCTCGCTTATATGAAGCATTGCAAGCTTGTTCGGTTTTTTTCTTCCCAATGCATCAACAATGTCAAAGGCAAAATTAAATTGCTCTTCTTTCTTGAAGGCTATCTTTGTAAGAACACCGTTTTCCTCGGTCGGAATAATGAAATCGTGATAAATACGCGTTTGAGCATCGTCAATATGACGCTTGGTTGCTACGGATGGAACAACCTCCTGCTCTCCAAGTCTTGCCGCCTGGTTACGCAATACGATAGCATAAAATGCACAATCCTCACCGTTTACGGCAATCATTCCGTGCGGTGTACCCGAATCATAGTATATACAGTCACCGGGACCGAGGATCTCACTGTGATCACCGATCTGGATCTTCATCTGACCTCTGATCACGATATCGCATTCTTGCCCCTCGTGAGTTACGAGATCGATAGCCTTTTCTTCATCACCGCTATGGTAATTTAGCTCCATGTAAAGCGGCAACGCAATACGGTTACGGAAGCCGGATGCAAGGTTGAATCCAATCATATTGTGAGCTTCTTCTATTTTTTGTCCTTCTCCCTTACGTGTCAGTGCGTAAGAACGAAGCTTAGGGCTTTTACCCTCCAGAAGATCTCCCATATCAACGCCGAAGCTAAGCGTACAGTGATAAAGGAAAGCAACACTGAAATTACGGTTACCTGCCTCGCACTGCTCATATTCATAGACCGAAATACCGGTGCGTGCCGCCATTTCTTCAACCGAGAGCCCTGTTATGAGACGAAGCTCTTTTATACGGCCAGCTATTTGTTTAATTTTGCTTTCAGTGTTATTTAAAATCGATTCCACTTTGTACCTCTTATCCACGACTTATTATCTAGGCAATGTATAATTAGATAAAATATATTATATCAAATTATATTTAACTTTGTCAATACAGTTTTGTTATACTTTCGACAAATTTAGATTAAAAATCTACATAAAAACAAAAAACGCCTCAAGAAACTACTTCCTGAGACGAGAAATCTACCCGCGGTACCACTCATTTTGCGAAAACGCCACTTCAGACTCAAACAAGTCCTATCCCTTAACGCGGGGAACGGAAGGCCCTACCGACAGTCATACTCGAACCTTCAACTCAGAAGTGATGGGTATTTGGCTATAAGCTATCGGCTCACACCAACCGCCGACTCTCTGTAAAACCATTCCGCCATACCGTCTTCGTCACAGTTTTTATATGTGTATTTTATCATATTATTTTTTAATTGTCAAACATTTTCTGATTAAAAAAAGAACAAAATTATTTATTTTACCCCTCGCATTTTTATGCAAAAGAAACAAATATTTTGTTTTTTTTCATTTTCTCTTGACAAAATACTATTTTAGTGGTTAAATACTAGTGTATAACCATTTATTTCAAAGACAATGACGGAAACTATGCCATGTTCAGAAGCTACAGAGAGTCGGCGGTAGGTGTAAGCCGATGCGGAGAATTTGGTATTCTTCTTCCCGAGTCGGTCTCGTCAAAGCGAAAGCAAGTAATGAGACACGGAAGCCACCGTTACAGGGCGCGACCTTGCTTGAGGTCAGTAAGTGATTTCCCTTTTAGGGGGATAATCAGGGTGGTACCGCGAATTGGATTCGTCCCTGAAGCCGAGTAATCGGCTTCAGGTTTTTTATTTTCAGAAGGAGAAAAATTATGAAACAAATCAGAACAAGCGACGTAACAATGAAGCAGATATCCGAGGATTTCCGACTATCGTTCAAGGAGAAGATAGAGTTTTCAAAGCTACTCGACAAGCTTGGAGTTGATATAATTGAACTAGAAGGAATATGCAATACCCGAATCGATTCACTTCTTGTTAAATCGCTTGCGGCCGCAGTTATCGACAGCACAATTGCAGTGCCCGTAGAATTAACTGAAGAAAGCATTGAAGACACATGGTGCGCCCTCAAACAGGCAAAGCACCCAAGACTTCAGGTTGCCGCCCCCACGAGTCAGGTTCAGATAGAGTATCTCTTCCACAAAAAATCGAATGCGATGATTGACGCTATACGTACAAGCGTAGCAAAGTGTGCGTCTCTTTGCCCTGACGTTGAATTTATAGCAACCGATGCAACGAGAAGCGAACAGGCATTCCTGACCTTGGCTTTAAAGACAGCGATTGATGCAGGTGCTACCACAGTCACCTTATGCGACACTGCCGGAACAATGCTTCCGACCGAGTTCGCGGATTTTATAAATCTTCAATATAATGAGCTGCCGGAACTTAAAAACGTTACACTCGGCATAGGTTGCTCAAACGCCATCTCTATGGCAGATGCATGCACAGTCGCAGCCGTGGCTGTCGGAGCTAAACAAATTCGTGTCGCAGCATACCCTTTGGATACCGCATCCCTTGCGGCTGTTGCGCGTATTCTCGCCGCAAAGGCTGATGCTCTCAATGCCTTCTGTGGAATTCGAACGACTCAACTCAGCAGAATCATTGATCAAATCAACTGGATGTGCCAGCCCGGAAAGAAAAATGCAATTGCGGGAATCTCCGATCACGAGGAGTCGGATATATACCTCACAGTTCATGACGACGCTAACGCCGTTGCCCTTGCTGTCAGCAAGCTTGGATACGACCTGTCCGAGGAGGATAACCAGAGGGTGTATAACGCATTTACTCAAATATCTCAGAAGAAGATAAACGTAAGTCTAAAGGAGCTTGACGCGATAGTGGCGTCATCTGCTATGCAGGTCCCCTCAACCTACAAGCTTGACACCTACGTTATCACATCCGGAAATACCATTTCCGCAACCGCTCACATCAAACTTATAAAGAACGGTCAGCCCGTAGAAGGCGTGTATATCGGAGACGGCTCTATTGACGCTGCGTTCCAGGCTATAGAGAAAATCACCGGATATCATTATGAGCTTGACGATTTCCAGCTTCAAGCTGTTACCGAGGGGCGCGAGGCCATGGGTCAGACCGTGGTTAAGCTTCGTTCAGGAGGTAAACTTTACTCCGGACGCGGTATATCAACCGATATCGTCGGCGCGGGAATACAGGCATATCTCAGCGCATTGAACAAAATAATATATGAGGAGGAAGTAGAATGAAACTTTCCTTTTCCACACGGGGATGGCCTGGGCTCTCTTGGGATGAAATGCTGGAAACAGCTATAGATATGGGTTTTTCCGGCGTAGAGGTATACAACCTCCCGGCTTTTAGTTCCCTTACAGATCGCGGCGCACCGTTTCATAAATACAATACGTCTGCTACAGCGCGCAAGCTGCGCGAATGTCAGCTTTCCATCCCTTGCTTTGATACGTCCTGCGATATATCAAGCGGTGAAGTTGTAAAGGATACTGTTCTTTCTCTTATAGAAACAGCTCATAACACGCGCGTGCCCTACGTTGTTGTATGCGCGCTCAATGATGATGAAGACACCGTTTGCTCGGTGCTTAGCGATCTCTTGCTCACCGCTGAAGCAAACGATGTTACCATTCTTGTTAAAACCAGCGGCATTTATTCCGATACTGCAAGGCTTCGCAATATGCTTGACCGTTTTGCAAGCGACAATCTTGCGGTGCTTTGGGACATTTATCACCCCTACAGAGATAACGGTGAGTCAAGCGATGACACAATAAAGAATCTCGGATGCTACGTTCGCCACGTTCATATGCGCGATTCCGATGACACGGGTGCCTACCAACTTATAGGAGAAGGCACAATGCCCATAGACGACGTTATGCGCGCGCTCTCGTCTGTAAATTACGACGATTTTATCTCGCTCGAATGGAAACCGGAATGGCTCGAAGATCTTAGCGATCCCCAAATCATATTCCCCCACTTTGTAAATTACATGTCCAGATTCAGTTCTACGAGGGATATGAAGAAAAAGCTTTACTTCAACCACGACGGTACAGGTCAGTACGTATGGAAGAAGGACGAGCTTATTGATCTGACCTTCTCACAGGTGCTTGACCGCGTTGCAGACGAATTCCCGGATCAATACTGCTTCAAATATACCACTCTTGACTACACCCGTACGTACGCGCAGTTCCGCGAGGACGTAGATCGCTTTGCAAGGGCGCTTGTCTCTCTCGGCGTAAAGGCAGGCTCAAAGGTTGCAATATGGGCAACTAACCTCCCCGCATGGTATATTACGTTCTGGGCAACTACCAAGCTCGGTGCAGTTCTTGTCACTGTAAACACAGCATATAAGATCCATGAGGCGGAGTATCTTCTTCGTCAGTCCGACACCCACACGCTTGTTATGATCGACAGCTGTCTTGATTCAAATTATCAAGAGATAATAAACACTCTTTGTCCGGAGATAAAGGATACCACACCCGGCGAGCCTCTGCACGCGAAAAGACTTCCCTTCTTACGTAATGTTATCACCGTTGGATTTAAACAACCCGGATGCCTCACCTTCGATGAGGCTATGGCGAGATATAAGCTCGTAAGCAGAGAGCACGTTGCAAGAATGGCAGCAGCAGTCCGCCCAAGCGACGTATGCAATATGCAGTACACGTCTGGCACAACAGGATTTCCCAAAGGAGTTATGCTGACGCACTATAACGTTGTCAATAACGGAAAATGTATCGGCGACCGCATGGGACTTTCCACAGCTGACCGTATGATGATCCACGTTCCTATGTTCCATTGCTTTGGCATGACGCTCTCTATGACCTCCTCGATGACACACGGAACTACAATGTGTCCTATGCCCTACTTCTCAGCTAAATCCTCTCTCGCCTGCATCAATCAGGAAAAGATCACCTGCTTCAACGGTGTTCCCACTATGTTTATTGCGATGTTCAATCACCCGAACTACCGGAGCACCGACTTCTCTCACATGAGAACCGGTATCATGGCAGGAGCAGGATGTCCGCCCGAGCTGATGCGCCGCGCCGCAAGACCTGACGAGATGAATATGACCGGTATTGTCAGCGTTTACGGTCAGACGGAATGCGCTCCCGGCAATACGATGAGCTCATGGACTGATTCTCTAGAGGTACGTACAGAAACGGTAGGATATGCCTTCCCCCACGTGCGCTGCAAAATTGTCGATCCTGAAACAGGAGAAGAAGTCGGTCCCGGCGTTAACGGTGAGTTCTGCGCCAAGGGATATAACACGATGAAGGGCTATTATAAGATGCCCATGGCGACAAAGGACACAATTGATGAGGATGGCTGGCTTCATTCGGGAGACCTTGCCTCCCGCGACGAGGAAGGTAATTACAAGATCACAGGACGCCTTAAAGATATGATAATACGCGGCGGCGAAAACATCTATCCAAAGGAAATAGAAGAATTCATATATACACATCCTCAGACAAAGGACGTTCAGGTCATCGGTGTTCCCGACAAGAAATACGGCGAGGAGATTATGGCATGCATTATCTTAAAGGAGCCCGGAAGTGTCAGTATAGAGCAAATGACGGAATACATTAAAGCAAGTATGGCTCGCCACAAGGTTCCAAAGTATATTGAATTCGTCGACAGCTTCCCGATGAACGCGGCAGGCAAGGTTCTCAAATATAAAATGAGAGAGGATGCTGCCGCACGCTTGGGTCTTGTCGGAGACGGTTCCAATACCGCAGGTCCTGCAAAATCCTAATTTTTTAAAATCAAAAAGCATAGAAAACGGTTGATTTTCTATGCTTTTTTCTTTCATTTTGAGTAAGATTTATACAATTATATTTTTCTTTTGCCAGACACCTAATGTATTAGATGACTAAGACAAAAACAACCGTAAGCAAAGCCGCAAACAGGCTGCTGAACAGATTAACGACATCGTTATCCCAGAAAACAAAGCCCGAAAGCCTTTCCGTTGATTTTCTGCAATGTTGCTCTCTTTCGGTAATCTCTCCGCACACCTTGCACTTATATTTAACTTGAAGCAACGAACCAAGCAAACTATCAAAAACAGTTCCGACAAAGGCGGAGAGCGCAATAATTATGACAAGAAACCAATTTATAACCCCGAATGCAAATGCGATCATCGGAATTATAAATGACGCTACCAAAGCGGAGACCGTGCCGATGACGGACATACCGCCACTCAATCCTTTCTTGGTCTGCCGCATTCTGAATATATCTACGACCCTGTTGGAAAAAACGCCCATTCCCGAAGCCGCGGTATCAGCAAGTGATTCAGAAAGAGAGGCTATGTAACCGAACAAAAACGCAGGTTGGCTCGTGCCTGCAAAAAGCAAAGTCATAAACATAGGTATCAAACCGTTTGCAATTACCTGTATCCCGTCGCGCGGACCGCATTTCTTTGTTATTGAATCCTCAATCTTTTTGATTCCCTTGATCTTGTCCACCAAAACACTTCCTGCGAGGAACGTAATAAGCAGTACCAGTCCAAAATTTTCAAGCAGAAGCGATACCACCGCATCAAGGATAAGAGCAAGAATAAGACCGTTTGCTGTAAGCACCTTTTTCTCAAGGACGAGAGCAATGATAAAAGGAGTCACCACGATCGGGACAATATACGAATTTACTGCGGGCGCGTACATAAACGCGTATGCAAGGAATGCCGTCCCAATCGTAATAGTAACGTTATCCAGACCGAAAACGGTAATCAACTCAAGCCCCACCGAAAGCAGACCTATCATAGCGCATTGCCATACAGCGATATCCATTTCAAAAACATACTTGAACACAAGTGCCGTTCCAAAGGAAAACACAAAGTTTGCAGCAGCTCCGAAGAGTGACTTATTACCGTATATTTTCGGATTGTGCTTCTTAATTAGCTGACCGATGACACCCGCCATGCCGTCACCGAGCGACGTACAGAAAACACCTATTCCAAACGGAAGCATCATATCCGGATCGAATATAGCTATCACCGACATTACAGACATCGCCAATGCATAATAGACCGTCCCCGGAGAATTATCCGAATCCGATGAGATCATCGGCATAAGATTCGCAAAATGCGCGACGGCAAGTACTATGAGGAAAAACACGCATACAATAAGGAAATGATACGTTGATCCCATATAATGCGAAAGAATTATCCATTCTGCGCCGACGAGAATATGAACAAGCTTTCTTGAATATTTTTTAGGCATTCCAAGCTTATATGCTACGAATGCCATAGCAAGACAGATCAGTGCGTACAAAACGCCGAATATATATCCGTATATCATGCAAAACCGCCTTATAATTCAATTTTTATATAAACATATTATATACTTTTTCCCATACAAAGTCAATAGGTCGGCTCTCATATCAAGCCGACCTATCGATTAAATTTCTTCCGACTCGCGAGATTTGTAGTGCCCCTCATCCTCATCGAGCTCGGAGATAGCGCCTTCCTTGCCGGGAATAACTATTCCCTTTGCCATTGCACGCATATTTTCTTCTTTTTTCTTATCTATAACCACCTGTTTTGCACGCTTTGATGCGTCAAGATCTGCTTTTATCTCATCTGTTAAGACACCGTCAGTAAGACTAAGGAAGTTTTCAAAGGCATCCGGATAAACAAACACCTTTCTTCCCTTATCAAACTCAACCGTGAAGTATTTCCCTTGGACGGATACAACAGTTCCGCAACCGAATGATTTATGTGTTACTGCAAGATTATCAAAAACCATACCAACCTCCAAAATGATTCGCTCTAACATAATATTAATTTATAAGTAATCGGTCACTTACAACAAATCAAGCAACCTAGTTTATATGTGTTTTTGCGCTCAATATTACATAAGGCGGTGATATTGTAGCAGATAAATATTGCCAAAGTATGAACAAATGGCGCTTTTTTTATATTTACTTGTATTTTTTGGAAATATTTTTAACTTTTTATCTAATCGAGCATAAAAAACATATGTATTGTTACCGCTATAATTGAAAATATCCAATACAAACGTCCAAATAACGGCAGCGAAGATTGTTCTTTTTATAAATTGAGCATACATAAAAGGGCGTTCGACCTGCATCTTCAAAGATAAATGATGCAGGCGCGAACGCCCAAAACATTCTACTGCCCGTTAGCAGTTATAATTTTTCTGAACAGATCAAAGCTCTACCATCGACTCATCCCAAATTTCCGGAGCCTCAAAGCCAAGAAGATTTACAGTAGTTGCCGCTACCGAAGAAAGACCGAAATCCTCCCTTCCGAGCTTAACTTTGTATTCACCTGAGGTAAAGTTATCGTAAATTATAAAGGGAACGGGATTGAGGGTGTGGCTTGTTTTTGCCTTGAACGAGCCGTCTTTTCCCGTCTTGGGAGTCTTCGTTTTCTTATCTATCTCGTACATTTCATCCGCATTACCGTGATCTGCGGTTATAAGAGCCGCACCGTGAAGCTCATCAACGACCTTAAGAAGTCTTGCGAGCTGAAGGTCAAGCGCCTCCATTGAACACTCGGTCGCAAGGAACGATCCGGTATGACCAACCATATCACCGTTGGGAAAATTAACACGCAGGTACTTGTATTTACCGGATCTGAGACAGTCAATAAGCTGATCGGTGATCTCCGCACACTTCATCCACGGGCGCTGCTCAAACGGTACAACGTCCGAGGGTATCTCAATATACGTTTCAAGCTCCTCGGAAAACTTCCCGGACTTGTTTCCGTTCCAGAAATAGGTAACGTGACCGTATTTCTGCGTTTCCGATATAGCAAGCTCGGAAATTCCCGCGCTTACAAGATATTCCGTCATCGTGTTGGTTATTTCGGGTGGGTTAACAAGGTACTTCGAGGGAATATGAAGATCACCGTCATATTCAAGCATACCCGCGTAAAGAACGGAAGGAACTCTCTTTCTATCAAATTTATCGAATTCCGCACCGCTCTCAAACGTCTTGGATATCTCTATAGATCGGTCACCGCGGAAGTTAAAGAAGATAACGCTATCACCGTCCTCGACAGTTCCGACCGGCTTGCCATCCTTGGCAATTACAAATGGCGGAAGGTCTTGGTCTATAACCTTAGTCTCATCTCTGTAGGTGGTGATTGCTTCCTCTGCCGAGGTAAACTGCCTGCCCTCGCCGAGAACGTGGGTTTTCCAGCCTGCTTCGACCATTGCCCAATTAGCCTCGTATCTGTCCATAGTAATCTGCATGCGTCCGCCGCCGGATGCAATAGCAATATCAAAATCATCAGAACGAAGACCAGCAATATAATCCTCGAAGGGACAAACATAATCAAGAGCGCTAGTCTCACCGACATCACGTCCGTCAAGAAGGATATGAACTCTGACACGTTTTACACCCTCACGCTTTGCAGACTCAATAAGCGCCTTAAGGTGATCAATGTGAGAATGAACGTTTCCGTCAGAGAAAAGTCCAAGAAAATGAAGTGTTGAACAATTCGCCTTGACGCCGGCAACAAGCTCGCGCCACGTATCGGATGCAAAGATCTTGCCGGTCTCAATAGACTGAGAAACAAGCTTAGCTCCCTGTGCAAACACCTGTCCGGAGCCAAGTGCGTTATGACCGACCTCCGAATTTCCCATATCGTCATCACCGGGAAGTCCGACCGCCGTTCCGTGCGCCTTAATTGCGAGAGTCGGATATTCTTTCATAATACGGTCGAGCGTAGGTGTGTGCGCCGCTGCAACTGCGTTTGCACCGTTATCCGGCGCGATTCCGACACCGTCCATAACGATAGTGAGAAGCGGTCCTTCAACGCCCTTGAAATTTGCTGATTTTTTTAGTGATACCATTTTATAGCCTTTCATATATAATTATTAAATGTCCGCATCCTTAATGTAGAGATGTCCGAAATCTGTTATAAACTTCTTTCGTTCTGCAAGAGCATCTCCGAGGAGCACGTCAAACATACGCGCCGTCTGTTCTGCATCGGCAGGAGAAACCGCAATTAGGCGACGGGTCTGCGGACACATAGTTGTGCGCCACATCATATCCGGATTATTCTCACCAAGTCCCTTTGACCGCTGAACAGTATATTTTTTATTACCAAGCTTCGAGAGGATCTCTGATTTTTCTTGCTCGTTGTATGCAAAGTAAGTATCATTGCCACAGGTTATCTCAAAGAGCGGGGACTCGGCTATAAAGATCTTCCCCTTTTCGATAAGAGTTGGGAGCAGACGGTAGAACATTGTAAGAAGTAACGTTCTTATCTGGAATCCGTCCTCATCTGCATCGGTGCAGATAATGATCTTACTCCACCTCAGCTGGTCGTAATTAAAGGCTGTCAGATCCGCCTTCTTTGAGGCATTGATCTCGACACCGCAGCCTATTACTTTAAGTAGATCCAATATGATGTCATTGTCAAAAATCTTGCTATATGAACTTTTCATGCAATTAAGTGTTTTTCCTCTGACGGGAATTATGGCCTGAAACTCTGCATTTCTGCCAAGCTTACAGCTAGACATAGCAGAATCACCCTCAACTATATACACCTCTCGCAGTTCGGGATCCTTCGAATGACACGGAATGAATTTTTCAACTCTGTTTGATACATCCATAGATCCGGCAAGCTTTTTCTTAATGTCTATCTTCGTCTTCTCTGCATCTTCTCTGCTTCGCTTGTTTGTAAGGATCTGATTTACGATCATATTTGCCGCAGCATGATTTTCCGTAAGATATATCTCAAGCTTATTTTTTATAAATTCGGTCAGTGATTTAGCAATAAACGCGTTGTTTATCGATTTTTTTGTCTGGTTCTCGTATGAAGTATGCGACGATGCGGAGTTAACTATAACGACGAGATTATCCTCGATATCCTGAAAGGATATTTTAGATTCGTTCTTTGAGTATTTATTTTGTCCCTTGATGTACTTATCAAGACAGTACGTAAAAGCATTTTTAACTGCTTTATCCGGTGAGCCGCCGTGCTCAAGAAATGATGCATTGTGATAATACTCTGCCGAACCCGACTTCGCAAAGCAGAATGAAACCTCAGCCTTGAATTTATAATCCGGTAGATCCTCTCTGTCACGCCCCTTTGTCTCAAGATCCCAAAGCACGGGAGCGGTCAATGATATCCCTTCGGTTATCTCTGCCATATAATCAGAGACACCGTGCTCGTAGTAAAACTCACTTTTTTCAAATTTTCCCGAGGACTTCTCTACCTCAAGTATAAACTTAATACCACCGTTGATGAATGCCTGGCGTCGGAGGGTTTCCGATAGGTAGGCTACAGGAATATCAATTTCCTTAAAAACCTTCAAATCCGGTCGCCACTTAATAATCGTCCCCTGTCTTTTACATCCCGGCTTTATCTCTATGTCCGACACGGATAGCTTCCCCTTAGGATTGCCCGCCTTAAAATTCATCTCTGAAACAGTCTTGCCGTTATATGATTTTACGTTCATATACTCTGATGCGTACTGCGTTGCCGTAGCTCCGAGTCCGTTCGTTCCAAGCGAATATTCATACGCGGCATTTCCGTCGTTATTATCATATTTACCGCCGGCATAAAGCTCACAGAAAACGAGCTCCCAGTTCCAGCGTTTTTCCTTTTCGTTATATCCGAGCGGAACTCCTCTGCCAAAATCCTCCACTTCAAGAGAAAGGTCCAAATATTTTTTTACTATGATCTTGTCTCCGTATCCTTCACGAGCCTCATCAACGGAGTTAGCAAGTATTTCAATAAAAGTATGCTGGCAACCAATGATATCGTCAGAGCCAAACATTACCGCCGGCTTAAGGCGAACTCGTTCTGCACCTTTAAGGCTTTTTATGCTCTGATCGTCATACGAAGCTTTTCTAACGGTTTTTACCGCCATACCATACCTCCAACATCTAATTAAAATTATCTTTTGTAATTTTAGCATAGAATAGATGTTTTGTCAAGTCAATACACCGTCATTACGGTCAATTTATGAAAGGTTTTTATGAAAATTCTTGGTTTTTTAGACAAAGCGCTACCGGTGATATTCTGGATTTTGCTTATGTTCGGGTTCGATATGCCGTATGCGGCGATCATGACTGTTATTGCCGCCGTAATACACGAATCCGGTCATTTAATAATGATATATGCCTTTTCGGAATATTCATGCAAAAGCATAAGAGGATGCATCTCCGGATTAAGAATAAAAACAATCGGACTCTCATACACAAAAGAGGCTCTCATTGCCGCAGGCGGTCCTTTGATCAACATCGTCATATGGCTTATAGCACTCCTTCTTCCTTTGTCGTCTGAATTTTTCCTCTACATAAAGGCGTTTGGCATATTCAATCTGTTAACTGCTGCATCAAATTTATTGCCGATCGAGGGCTATGACGGATACAAAATCCTATATTGCCTTCTGTCAATGAGACGGAAATCCGCAGAATTTACAGAGGACATCCTCTCCGCTCTTTCCTTTCTCTTTTCTGCTATTATGTGCTTTCTTTCACTATACGTAATACTTAAGATCGGCGAAGGGTACTGGATATACGCCGTTTTTTCCTCTGTTTTACTGTCCTCAATATCAAAACGCCAAAAGAATTCATTTTGTGAGAATTAATGAGATTTTGCGAGAATTTGAGAGATTTTACAAGGTTTTACGCTTTTTTACCGCAAAATTTTCCCAATAAATTCGTTTAATCGTGCCTAATTACGAAATATTTTGAAAAAAATATCGAAAAAACTATTGCAAATATGATACGTTTTTGTTATAATTACGTTATATATTCTTAAAGGAAAGGATATGAGTTCAAAAAGAAATGGCAAAGCTCATTGAGTTGAAAGGAATTTCCAAGTCCTACGACGGCGAGAAGGTTATTAATTCTATGAATCTCTATATCAGAGACGGAGAATTCATCACGCTGCTCGGTCCGTCCGGTTGCGGTAAGACTACGACCCTTAGGATCATCGGCGGATTTGAGGTAGCTGACGAAGGACAGCTCTACTTTGATGGAGTCGAGATAAGTGACGTTCCCGCGTATAAAAGAAATATCAACACTGTTTTCCAGAAATACGCCTTATTCCCTCACCTTAACGTTTACGAAAATATAGCGTTCCCCCTTCGGTTGAAAAAAACGAAGGAGGATGAGATAAAAAACAGAGTTACGGAAATGCTGAAAATGGTAGCTCTATCCGGATTTGAAAACAAAAGCGTCAGCACACTTTCCGGAGGACAGCAGCAGCGCGTTGCTATCGCTCGCGCGCTCATATCGCATCCCAAGGTACTTCTTCTCGATGAGCCGCTCGGCGCACTCGATCTAAAGCTACGCAAGGATATGCAAAACGAACTTAAAACTATTCAGCAGGCGATCGGAATAACCTTTATTTACGTAACGCACGATCAGGAAGAGGCTCTCTCGATGTCAGACACTATCGTGGTTATGGCAGACGGAGAGATACAGCAGATCGGAACTCCAACCGATATATACAACGAGCCGGAAAATGCGTTTGTTGCAGACTTCATCGGAGAAAGTAATATAATCGACGGAGTAATGCTCGAGGACAAGCGTGTCAGATTTGCCGGTCATACCTTCGATTGCGTTGACAGAGGATTTGAAAAGAACGAGCCGGTCGACGTAGTAATTCGACCGGAGGACGTCGACGTGGTATCTCCCGAAAAAGGAATGCTGACAGGTACAGTTACAAGTGTTACCTTCAAGGGTGTTCACTATGAGATAATCGTTGACATAAAGGGCTTTAAATGGATGATTCAGTCCACCGATTACGTAGCTCCCGATGCTAATATCGGTCTTTACATAGAGCCTGATGCAATTCATATTATGAAAAAATCAAAATACTCCGGTATGTTTGGAGATTACTCCTCCTTCTCTGATGAGCTCGATCAGCTCTCTGATGCAGATACCGCTGAAGAATTCTAAACCACGTAGGATAAAAAATGAATAAGAAGAAATCACTGATGCGTTCTATCGCGGCAGCCCCCCATATTTTTTGGTCGGTTCTTTTTATCGTTCTGCCGCTAATTATCGTCGTATATTACGCATTTACCGATTCTAACGGCAACTTCTCATTTTCAAACATTACCTCATTGCCCGATTATGCATCAATATTCGGACTTTCGCTTGAGTTATCGGTAATTGCAACCTTCGTATGCCTTGTCCTCGGATATCCTCTCGCATATATCATATCGAAGGCAAAGCCAAAAAATCAAAAAATATTCATAATGCTGCTTATGTTGCCGATGTGGACAAACCTGCTTATCAGGACTTACTCTATAATGGCTATCTTAGATAACGGAGGCATACTCAACACTATACTTAACACCGAGATGAAGATAATCGGCACTAAGGGTGCCGTAATCTTCGGCATGGTCTACGACTTTCTTCCCTATATGGTTCTGCCGATCTACACCTGCATATCAAAGATCGACAAGAATATGTGGGAGGCTGCGTCAGACCTCGGTTGCAACACCTTTATGACGCTCATTAAGGTCATACTGCCCCTTTCGAGATCCGGAATCATATCCGGCGTTACGATGGTGCTTGTTCCTTCCATAAGCACGTTCTATATCTCACAAAAGCTCGGTGGCGGTACATTTGAGCTTATCGGAGATACCATTGAGCGACAGTTCGTGACCGGCGCGCTTAACGTAGGTGCGGCTATCTCACTTGTTATGATGGTGCTTATACTTATATCTCTGACCGTTATGAACAAATTCGGAAACGACGATGACGGAGGTATTATAGTGTGAAAAAAAGACTGTCAACTATATATATTTGCCTTATTTTCGCTATTCTCTATATTCCCATACTCACGGTAATACTCTTTTCATTCAATGCTACGGAAAGCACTGCGGAATTTTCCGGCTTCAGCTTTTATTGGTATGCAGAGCTCTTTAAGTCTCAGGAAGCATGGATAGCCCTCAGAAATACTCTTGTACTTGCGGTTCTCTCTGCTCTTATCTCAACCGTTATCGGAACAGCTGCTGCTGAGGGAATTTACAAAATGCGAAACAAGTATATCAAAACCGCGGTAAATTCCGTCACCAACATTCCGATGATGAACCCTGATATCGTTACCGGTATGTCTCTGATGCTGTTTTTCGCCGCTGTTATGTCAATATTCAAAATCGCAGACTATAACGATATCGGATTTTTCGCAATGCTGATAGCGCACACCACATTCTGCCTTCCTTACGTTATCCTCTCTGTTCTTCCAAGAATTACGGAGTTTGGAAATACGCTGTCGGAGGCTGCGCTTGATCTTGGCTGTACACCCATTCAGTCATTTTTTAAGGTTAAGCTTCCCAACATTATGCCCGGAGTTATTTCGGGAATGGTAATGGCTTTTACACTGTCACTTGACGATTTCGTTATATCATACTTTGTAGGACCGACGAACTTCCAAACACTTCCCCTTCTTATATACTCTATGACGAAAAAGACGGTGAAGCCGGATATGTACGCCCTTTCAACGATTATTATAATCTCAGTATTTGTTCTCTTGACACTCTCAAATATGAAGAGCCTGAAAAAATCCGAATTGCCGCGAAAAAGAAAGAGAAAAGAGGTTCGATAATATGAAAAAAAGATTATTGTTGCTTCTCACTCTCATATTCGTTTGTTTCTCCTTTATTTCCTGTTCGTCCGGTAATTCGGACAATACCGCAAACGTAACGTCTGTTGAGGAGATGGACCTTCCTCTCTACAAGAAGGGCACCACAATTTCTCTCAACGTTTATAACTGGGGCGAATATATTTCCGACGGATCGGAGGGTTCGCTTGACGTAAACCGTGATTTTGAGGCCTATTTTAACGAACATCTTTCCGACAAATACGGCGGCATTAAGATCAAGGTCGAGTATTCAACATATCCTACAAACGAAGATATGTATTCAAAGATCACCAATAGTGCAGTTTCCTACGACGTTATCGTTCCCTCCGACTATATGATCGAAAAAATGAAGAACGAGGGACTGCTCATTCCCTTCAACACTGAATCTCTGTCTAATTACCACAATATTGACAAGAGCTTCAAAAATGCATATTATGACCCTGATAACTGCTATTCGGTTCCCTACACCTACGGTATGCTCGGAATCATCTACAATAAGGCGCACGTAGCTGATGAGGATGTAGCGGAACAGAGCTGGAGCCTGCTATGGAATGAGAAATACGCAGGAAACATCTTGCAATTCAACAATCCGCGCGATGCCTTTGCAACCGCGATGTATTGGAAGGGTTACGACGTAAATTCCGACGATCCTGAGGTATGGGATGCGACACTTGAGCTTCTTAAGGATCAAAAGCCGTTGCTTCAAGGCTACGTTAATGACGAGATCTTCAATAAGATGAAGACCGAATCCGCTTACATTGCTCCGTACTTTGTAGGTGACTTCCTCACAATGGCAGAAGAAGAAGAAAACCTTGACTTCTACTTTCCCAAAGAAGGTGTCAATTACTTTGTGGATGCCATGTGCATTCCGACCTGCTCTTCAAATCCGCACCTTGCGAAGGAATACATCAACTATATGATCGGAGAGACTGCCGCGGTTGCCAATGCAATGTATATCGGCTATGCATCACCGAACGTTGCTGTTATAAACAGTGATGAATATATAGAGGCAATGAACGAATATGCATACGAGGGGAAAAACGGAGAGACCGCATACGATCTGCTCTATAATTATACCCCCGAAGAAGTAAATAAGAATTACGATGCACAATTCCCGGATAAAACCTCCCCTGCATGCTATCGCAGCTTCTCGCCCGACATACAGGCAAGAGTAAATACTCTATGGGAAGATCTGAAAATAACAGGTTCAACAGAGCTTTGGGTGCATATTTCTACGGTCGTGATCGTAAGTGCCGTTCTTATCCTTGCAGTCTATACGACATACGTTAAGAAACGCAGATCGCGCGACTACAGAATGCGTGACAAACTAGCGAGACAGAAAAAGCTTCAAGAGCTTAGCGACACAAAAATCAAACAATAAAAAACATCCCCTCGATCCTGCTCGCTATGAGCTCGGCTTGAGGGGACGTCTTTTTATATAAATGCAGAGTATTCACTAATTGCGAGAACTGTCTCACCGTCTATCTGAAGCGGCGTTGGAACATCGAATCTGACAGTAATATTTTTTCCTTCGACCACTTCTACGTACTTTTTCTTCTCAACGTGCTTGCCCTTAAAAATGGATGGGAAAATCATAAGTGTCCTAATTTTGCTTGAGCCGTGGAAAAGCATGACCGATAGACGCGGATTATCGGCACTTCTGTCTTGTGCCGGGGTCGGTATCATTCCTCCGCCGTAATGCCTGCCAAACATCGTTGGAGCTATCCATACCTTTTTGTACGTACGTTCGACGCCGTCAATTATAACGGTTGCGTTACGAGGCTTAAACTTAAACAAAAGCCCCTTAATAGCAATTGCGGTATAATTTGCTACCTTCCCCTTCGCTCTTATGGCGTCACCAACCTCACAGCAATATCCGTCAATACCAAATCCGATCCCGTTAATAAACTTCTTCGTTTTACCGTCTACAGTAACCGAAGGAAGTCCCTTCAAATAATCGGTAATATCGAAGGGAAGCTCACCGCCCTCCGGCATTACGTCCTTGTAAAAATCATTACCTGTACCGCAGGGCATATAAAGTATTCTGCAGGAATATCCTATCCCTTCCGTATCATTTACAAACCTGTTTATAGTTCCGTCGCCGCCGCAAATGATTAAGGTGTCAGTCTCAGCAAGACTTGAAAATAATACAGGATAATCGATTTCGGTTATGTCGGAGATCTGAAATTCTAAAGCTTCCGCGCATCCTGCCGTTGCCACCGTGCGCTTTGCATAAAGCTCCTCGGCGATCTCGCGGCTCTTTCCGTTACCTGAATGCGGATTATAGAGAATATACGTCATATTGCCCTCCAAAGTATCAATTTCGATATATTCTAACACGGAAAAATAAACTGAAAATCAACTCGCACCAACAGCAGTAAGAATTGACAGATTTAGTTTTATATGCTAGAATGTATTAGAACGGAGGTATAATATGTTTCATATACTTGTAGTTGATGATGACAAGAATATCCGTTACGTACTTGGTGAAATACTTGAATCGTGCGGATACGAATCATACGCTGCATCAAGCGCATCGGAAGCACTCAAAATAATGGAAAGCGAGCACATAGACCTCGCAGTAATTGATATAATGATGCCCGGCACGGATGGCTATAGGCTCACCGAGCAAATAAGAGAATTTCGCTCCGATCTCCCTATTCTGATGGTTTCTGCAAAGCATATGCCTGAGGATCGAAAGCTCGGATTTCTCGCCGGTATAGATGACTTTATGTCAAAGCCAATCGACCCCGATGAATTTCTGCTCCACATAAAAGCCCTGCTCCGCAGATTCAAAATCGTAAACGAACGCAAAATCTGTATCGGTGACGTCATTCTGGACTATGATTCATTTACCGTCACCGGTCACGGTGAGGTTCACGAATTGCCGCAAAAGGAATTTCAGCTACTCTATAAGCTCTTATCATATCCAGGTAAGATATTTACCCGAATACAGCTAATGGACGAAATATGGGGACTTGATTGTGAGACATCTCCCGAAACCGTGACCGTACATATAGGAAGGATCAGAAAACGCTTTGAAGGCTGGGAGGAATTCGAAATTGAAAATCTCCGCGGTCTTGGCTATAAAGCTGTAAAAAATATATGAAAAAAGGATTATCTCCCACAGGCAGACTCTACGCCACGTTTATAATAGGCACGGCAACGATACTACTTGTCGCTCTCGGTGTTGCCAACACTCTTGAGTTTCTCCTCACCTACTTTAATGTTATAAATAGGGGGTATTCCGCTATACTCATATTGACGATGACAAGCATTGTTATCGGAGTTGCCTTCGCCTTCATTCTCGGAAAAATAATTTTGAAACCAATTGCTACTATTACAGACGGTATGAAAAAACTCTCCGACGGTGATTTTACGACTCGAATAGACCTTGGAAAATACGCTGGAATGAAAAATCTGGCAAATGACTTTAACACCCTTGCCGTTGAGCTTGAAAAAACCGAGATACTGAGAAGCGACTTTATAAATGACTTTTCTCACGAGCTAAAAACACCGATTGTGTCTATCAGCGGACTTATACCGCTTTTAAGATCTGACCGATTACCAGAGGAAAAAAAGCTCCAATACTTATCAATAATGGAAACGGAAGCAAATCGGCTGACACAGATGACGTCGAACGCTCTATACCTTTCAAAGATCGAATCACAGGCTATACTTACCAACAAGACGAAATTCAATTTATCAGAGCAAATACGCAATGCAGCATTGCTCCTTGAACGCAAGTGGACAAAGAAGAACGTTATACCTATCCTTGAATTCGATGAGTTTGAGATAAACGCAAACGAAGATATGCTTATGCAGGTTTGGGTCAACATTCTTGACAATGCAATAAAATTCGCAGAAGCAGGCACGGAGATCGGTGTAAATATAAAAAAGAATGAAAATTTCGATTCTGTATCTGTTTGCATCCGCAACTACGGTCCGGAAATTCCAAAAGACGAAATAAAGGCAATTTTCAATAAATTTTATCAATGCGACAAATCACGCTCAACAGAGGGCAACGGAATAGGACTTTCAATTGTACGTCACATCGTGTCCTTGCATAATGGCAGTATCACGGTTTCCTCAGCCGAAGGAATAACGGCATTTACAGTTACACTCCCCTGCTAAACGCCACGGGGCTGCGTCATTTAGGCGTAAACGACGCTTTCCGCTCTAAATCCCTTTGCCGCGTGTTGTTTAGGTTACTCCCGTATTATCGAAGCTTGGTATGAAGATTTCGGATGCTGCTCCAAATTCCTGAGTAAATCCGTTTTTTATCCCAAGCCGATCTGCGTATTCTAGAAGATCGTAATATTCTGCCCTGCTTACACGTCTGTCAAGCGGCGGCTCCATCCCCTCCATCGGTGTATACTGATTCATAAGACTGATATAGATTGAATCTCCGTATTTGTCATTTAGATATTTCAATGTCAGCTTTGCCTCCGCAACATGCGACGGAAGTACCAGTATACGAACGATGACCCCCGATTTCATTATTCCCGACTCTATTCTCGGAATCGGGATCTGTTTTATCATAATGTCGATCGCACGACGCGCCACATCCGGATAATTCTCTGCAAATGAAAGTGCTCTTGCCGTTCGGTCAAGATAATACTTCAGATCCGGCAGGTATATGTCCACCAATCCGTTAAGTGAGTCTAATGTCTTTTCTGAAT
The DNA here is from genome assembly GCA_045652665.1 of Eubacteriales bacterium. Taxonomy (GTDB): domain Bacteria; phylum Bacillota; class Clostridia; order Oscillospirales; family CAG-272; genus UBA1740. Next base: position 26,353 of record JAZRUS010000063.1, read on the forward strand.
CGTATGATGACGTGTTATATACCACGGGCAGCGTCATTCCCCGCGCCTTGGCAAGTATAAGAGCCTCCCTTATAGACGGCACAAAATGTGTGGGAGTAACCAGATTTATATTATGAGCTCCAAGATCTGCGAACTCCAGCATTATTTCAGCAAGCCTTTCTACAGTTACCTCCGCGCCGACCGTACCGCGAGATATTTCCCTATTCTGGCAGAATACGCATCCAAGCGAGCATCCTGAAAAGAATATTGCACCTGATCCGCGCGTTCCGGATATGATCGGCTCCTCCCAATAGTGAAGTGCCGCGCGTGCAACGTGCACACGGTCGGTGCTTCTGCAGTATCCGATCACACCTGACGTCCTATCTACCCCGCATCTTCTTGCACAAAGAGTGCATTTGCCGTATGATTGCACAGCGGCATACCCCTTTCGTAAAAAACATTTGACACATGAAGCATTATATGATATACTATATAAAAAACAACCCGTGAGGATCCTATTATGAGTGATAAAAGATGTGAATACATAAGCTGGGACGACTATTTTATGGGTGTCGCGCTTCTTGCGGCGCAGAGATCAAAGGATCCGAATACGCAGGTAGGCGCATGTATAGTCGACGGTCAAAACAGAATACTCTCCACAGGATATAACGGCTTCCCCCTCGGATGCTCAGACGACGAATTCCCATGGAAGAGAGACGGGGAAACGACCGAAACAAAATATCCCTACGTAGTTCACGCAGAGCTGAATGCAATACTCAACACTCGTGGAAAATCACTTGCAGAATCAAAGCTTTACGTTGCGCTATTCCCCTGCAACGAATGTGCCAAGGCTATTATTCAGTCAGGAATCAAGGAAGTAATATATCTTTCCGACAAGTACAAGGACACGCCCCTTACAAAGGCTTCGCGCAGAATGCTTGAGACCGCCGGAATAAAGCTTACAAAAAGCAAACCTACGCGTGCAAGCATCGTTCTCAACCTTGACGTGAAGGATTAAAATATTCCCTGATCTGTTCTATATCAGATGCGAACGATCCCTGTATCATATCAGGCTTACCGCCTCCTCTTCCGAGGAGGCTTTTATTTATCCCTCCAACCTCAGAACGCAAATCGCAGGATTTGGAAGAAATAACATACTTGTAGTTTCCGTCGCATCCGGAGAGCAACACAAGAACACCCGAAACACGCCGAATCGCGACGTTCGAAAATGTTATAAGTTCAGATATAGATGCATCGGGGAAAACGAGTACACAGTTTCCTTCAATATCACCAAGCTTTTCTGCAGCACTGTTCATCGAAGCAAGTCTGTATTCCTCATACTCGGCTTTTACGTGTGCAAAATCTGACATAAGCTTTTCAACGCCCACAGTTATATCCGTTTTTGGAACCGAGAGCAATGCTGATATTTCTTGTGCTTTTTTATAGAAATCACGGTAAAGACGCATCGCGCGTCTGCCTGCTGCAATATGTATCCTAATACCGCCGCGGAGCTTTGCAAAATCAAGTATTTTGATTACACCTATCTCTCCCGTGTATTTCACATGAGGAGCGCAACAGGCACAAGAGTCAACTTCTCCGATGCGTATGATCCTTACATTCTCGGAAAGTTCAAGCTTAGATCGGTATTCAAGCTCGGGAAGCTCCTCGGCAGACGGAAATTCGCTTGTGATCTCGATATTCTTGTAGATCACCTCATTGGCAAGTAACTCTACTCGGTCAAGCTGTTCGCGAGTAAGAGGTGCGCTTATATCCATCGTTACGTCCTCTGCGCCAAGATGAAACCCAACGTTGTCAAGACCGAAAAGTGAGTGAATTATTCCCGATAAAATATGCTCACCCGAATGGCACTGCATCTTCTCGTATCTTTCATCAAAATCAATTTTACAAAGAACGCGCGCTCCAACGTTCGGCATTGTTTCAGTATAATGATGTATTATTCCATCCTTTTCCTTTACGTCTGCAACACGTGATTCGCATATTGTACCTCTGTCAGAGTACTGTCCGCCCTCCTCCGGGAAGAACGCTGTTTTATCAAGCACAACGTCGTATAGCTCTCCGCACTTCTCGGCGGAGATTACCGTTGCGTAAAATTCCTTCAAATATGCATCTTGATAGTAGAGCTTCTCTGTCATATGTATACCTCTTTTTCAAAAAGGCACCACGGATATTCACGTGTATCCGGAAGTATCCTTACGTCTGTTTTTTTGCCATTGATATCAAATGCAAGCCTGAACGCAAAAAGTGCCGGCATTTTCGACCTGTTATCTCGGCTTCCGTATTTTCCGTCACCGGTCAACGGTGCTTTACGTGATGCAAACTGCACCCGTATCTGATGAAATCTCCCCGTTTGAAGCTTTACGCGCAAAAGAGATTTCGCACCGCGCTCCCCTTCTGAGCACGCAAGAAGTGTATATTCAAGTTTGGCATCCTTTGCGCCGCGCCGGGCACTGTCAACAACAAAAGCCTTTCCCTTCGCGGAATCCTTGAAGATATAGTCAACAAGCTCACCTTCGTCACCAACGAAGCCGTCAGCGACCGCAAGATATTCCTTATCCATCCCGTTGCCACCAACCAACTCGGAAAGCAATGCAGCACACCTTTTGTTCCTTGCAAAAACTATCAATCCCCCGACTACCCTATCAAGTCGGTGGACAAGCCACAGCTCTGACGGTTCGCCTAGAGAACGCAAAGCAGCCGAGGTCAAGCTCATCGCATCGTCATCTCCCGACGCATCCGACTGAGTCGGCATACCTGCCGGCTTACATATAATTATAAAGTCTTTTTCTTTTTGTATAATTTCTATCATATATCTATCAGAAAATGGAGCAGTCTGCCGACTGCGGCATTCGGTTTTATTTTCTAAATTGAAAATTACATATGCTCTTTGGTGTCTGATTCAGAACTGATTACACAGCCGGCATCCAATTCTTCAACCTCAAAAGACGGATCAGGCTTGCGCGTCACGGAAACAGGTCTTTTAGGAAGAACACCCGTAACCTCAAGCAACTGATATATACCGGGCACAAGAACCACGTTTATCGCTGTTTCAACACCAAAATTAACAGTCGTAAACAAGGTATACACCTCGACTCCTGTAAGCTCGCGGAAGAACAATAGGCATCCGATAACAAATATACCTGTATTGATCACGGGAGCCGCGAGTGCCGCGGCAAATATTGCAACGTATTTATTCCTATCCACGATCAGCTTGAATATAAGACCTGCAAGCAAAGCCGAGCCAACACCCTTTGCAAATACGAGCAACACGGTCAAAAAGATATTATGATCAAGGAATGGAACCGTGGTTGGATCAAAGATAACTATTAAGGAAAATATCGCACCGAGCCAAGCTCCGGCACCGAGACCGCAGGAGGCTACGCCAAGAACTATCGGAATCAAAACCAATGCAGGGGATAATCCTGTCGCTGCGCCGATCAGCGGTGCTATGACCATCTGTAACACGACCACAAGAGCGGTAAGCATCGCAAGATATGTCAGTTTTTTTATGTCCAATGAAGTTTTGCGTACCATCGATACACCTCCGAATTTCGTTTTATTTTCCCGTATATTATAGCACCTTTTTATTACAATTTCAAGTATTTTATCAAATTTTGTCCTCTACCCCTTTCTCCCTGTTTTTCTTACGGACCGTGACTACTTTTATCGACTCTCCGCCCGTAAGTGCAATCATTTTTACCGCTGACAAACTGAAATCGTTTGCATACACCTTGAGCGGCTTGTCAATCAAACCGCGCGCAAGTATTTTAACGTACGCCGTGTCCTGTGCTACAATACCAAGCCTTTTAAGCTCGTTAATGTCAACACGGTCGCCTGCGCTGAAATTATCGCTCAGTGTATCAACGTTGACCGCGCGCTTACGCCTTCCGTGTGTTTCGACAGTAACGTCATCCCTGCGAATCAGATCTTTGGCCAGAGAATCCGATATAAGACTGTCCGCATGCGCAGCATCTATTCCCATTGTGATCTCGTCGATTTCGCTATCTGTGATCTGTGTTTTTAGTATCAGAGCCTCCGCTTCTCCTTCTGTAATATCCGAATCTACATCTTCCGTACATTTATTCTTTATCGGTGAAAGGCGACACCTTATCACAGATAAGCAATGGACAAGTATATCCCTTCTTAAAATACACACAGTGGCGAGCATAACGGTGCTCAGAAGTATGAGCAAGAATAAAAACCATCCAAACAGCTGATTTTCTTCAAAGCTGTTGTGATAATTGATTACACCCGGCAGAACGGTTAGTACGTAATTTGGATTATCCATTTTCGCCGTGACAAATTCCTCGCCGTATTCAAACGTCAACTCAAGAGTATCTCCCGGAGCAAGCTGTCCATCTATCAGCTCATAAGCAGGCTCTGCGAGATCAGAACCAATATATTTGTCAATATCAAAAAGCTTGACGGTCAGAGGGATAGGCAATATCTCATATTCGACGCAAACGGTATCCGACGAGTTTGGAAATTCATAATTTGCACTGTCACACAAAGTTAGAGTCGCCGAGTATATACCTGCGTTTACTTTTTCTGATGCCGAAAGCACGTAGAGATCATTTTTAGGATTTGCCGGCACCACTGGCTTTGCACAGTAAAGTATCGGTTCGATTTTCGAAGGTTCTATCTGCGCCTTTTTGATCACATAGCAAAGATCCGCTAGTCTAGGTTCATTATAATTTTCTGCATCATATGAAAAACGTACGGATGCAATATATTCACCTGCATTGACCGCTGAGAGATTTTTGCCGTCTGAGACAGAAACACCTACGGGAAGTCCGACGACCGTTATATGCTTGCTATTTCCGTCATAAACAAAATCCTCTGTCTGCCACACCACACCCGACATATCATAATCAGCCTTTGAAACTTTTATTTCTGTGCTCGTTGAAAATCCGGAATACGTAAACGTTATACAGCTGTCGCCGTAACGCATCTCAGTTCCTCTTTCATAGCTTACAAGCACTTCTGAAATATCAAGCTTATTTGTGCTTCCGTCGTTGTTTTCAAGGAATATTCTAACGTCGTTTGAGGTTAGCATATCAAAGGAGACGAAATCAGTTTTATTTAACAAGGCAATAAGACCGATAGGTATTATTTTAATGATTTTGAACTTAACGGGCTCGGTGCGGGACGGCTTATAATTCTTGCCGCCGTCGGTCGTTGCTCGGACAAAATATACGCCGACTTCCGTAGGAGCTTCCAATAGCTCTGTGTCTGAATTCTCGGAGTAGTAGATATAGCGCACAGCTCCGTCTATACACTGTGCACTCGGCTCAGGCGCACTGCCCTCAAATATATCCTTGATCGTCAGCGGTTGTGTCCAATAATTATCAGCTCTTTCGATAGTAAACTCGCATTGCGGATTAAGCACGTAATAATCAGAGTCCAAGGATATTGCAGTTGCTATGTGATCTCCGGCATCCTTCTCTGCTCCGAGAACTCCGATAAGACATTCAGGCGCGAAAGCACTCGGAGCCTGCTCACTCATATTGTAAACGTAGCTTCCGGCAATCCAGGTGACTGTTATTCCAAGAGGAATTATCTCGACAGAAGAATATATATCTTCCGGCGGATTATAATTTGCGCTTGAGGTCGTAAAGGATATCCTTACGCTAACAACACCTTCTCCTACGTGGGTTGCGCCCCGGTCGTATTTGTATTCGGGAATACTTCCATCCTCGCCTACAGGTAATGTTCCGATAAATTCCGGATAGTGTGTATTACCGTCAAATACATGCACCTCTGCGTTAAATAACAGTTCGGAAATATCATATTCCGCTCTTCTGATCTGCCATTCATAGACCTGCTCCTGCGGTTCGTTATAGTTAAGAGAATCGAAATTAAGAATGGCACGTGCTGTATATTTACCTGCATCGCACCCGCGGTTATCCGCATATCCGATCACACTTATTCCGTCAGGAAGACCTGTAATGCTTACTGTTTTATCCCTTCCGTCATAGATAAATTCACCGTCTGTCCAAGAAACACCGGACAAATCATAATCAGCCTTTTCAATCCTGTATTTTACACTGTTACCCGTAAGACTGTAATTCTGATCGGTTGAAACAGCTGTCGCCGTATATTCACCTGCATTTACCCTTCCGCCGTTTACGCTAAGATATACCCTGTCACCGTTAACGTTAAGAAAATACGCCGAAGGGCAATTACGCTTTCCGTCATACGTAAACTCTGTATTTTCAAAGTACACGCTTCTCTCGCAAGGTAATACGGTAAGGGTGGCTTTTATCGGGGCGGGAACCGAATAATTTTCACTTTTCGTAAGGAATTCCAGCCTTATCTCATATATACCGACGTCAGATGCACCGCCGACAGTAACATATTCAAGCGGAACGCCGTCCTTTCCTATCGGCATATTACCTACAGGTGCAATATTTTTTGCAATGCCGTCATACACAAATTCCGCATCGGTAAATTTTATGCCGTCTAGTGAATAATCTGCCGTCGTTACGGTAACGGGAACAGAAACAGAAACATCGAGATAACTTAAAATAACGGCGCGATCACCCGCGCGAAATGAATCTCCCCGAAGATAGGATACATTCGCTCCGTCTGCTCCAAAGGTCTCGGTGCGAGAGCTGTTATAGGTTATCACAATGTTTACACCGCTCTTATCGAATTTTTCAAACGCCTTATAATCTTTTCTGTATTCCTCATTGCTCAGAGATATACCGACCGCCTCTTCTGCGAGTATGGTGAATTCTATCGGCTCACCTGTTAGTCCCTCATAATTTTCGGATTCCTCCACCCATGCGGTACAATAAAAAACACCTGTCAAAGTCGGGACATCTTCCTTATATTCTCCGTTGTATTTATCTGAATATAAAAATCCTACCTCACCGAATCTCGAGTGCGCTGTCGGACACGGTATATCCCCTGCAAATATATTAGATACACTGAGCTTGTCCACCCAATAATTTGCGGCCTTTAGGATTCTGAATTCCACATTTGCGGTAGCTTCTCCGTTTGAAAAAACGTAGTTTTCTTTATCTCTTAAGGTCAAAACAAAAGGGTAGGCTCCAACATTAGTCCCCGCGACCTCGGAAACAGTGTAGACCGATGACGAGTAGATATCCGGAGACTGGGGATTACCGTTGTATTCTTTTCCGCCAACCTTCGGAATCTGCACTACCCTAGGCTTTACTTTTACCGTAATTTCAGGCGTTTTGGCAACAGCTGTATAGCCGCTATGAGTCAGAGTTACTGTGCAGAAATATTTTCCGCTGTCCGAAACATCCCGTACCGAGACATAAGACGAAACCTCAGGAATACGCTCACCGTTATAATACCATGAATAGCTTAATATAGATTCACTTAGCAAAGGGTGCGTGACTGATGAAAAAGATAGCCTATGGTCATTACCGTCATAGAATATATCGAGCGAGGAAATCTCAATATTAGGCGGCAAAAGCTTGAAATTTGCATACAAATTAAAACCATTGTTTACATTTTCATTAAAATCATAGGGATCATCACCTGCTCTGTCCGTGCTCCAATATAAGAACTCATATCCAATCCGTCCCGGAGCATCTATATATGAAATTCGCTCCCCGCGAAGCACCTCAACCGATTCGACAGCAGCGTCCCCACAATAATAATTTACCTTATACGGGAGATATACAGCGCCGAAGCTACGCTCTAAAATCGATTGCGAAGACTCAAAATAGGTTACAGAATATTCTTGTCCTATTTGATCGTAGAGGGTTATACCGTCAAGTGACGGCGGGTCTGTCTTGTAAAACATTGCTTTTATTTCGCCCTCGCAAAAAAGGTCAGAATACTTTATGCTAACTTCTCCGCGAAAAAGCACATCGGAGTATGAAAGCGTTATCGGCACAGATGTAAAAATACCCTCTTCTTTTCCCGATATCAATGGGGTGCCTGCTATAACAAGGCTTGAATGACAGTCAATTGCATATCCTCCGCTGTTTATTATTTCACCGCTGATGATATGCGCGCTTCCGCTTTTTAAAACAAGCGAAGCATCCGAACTATTGGTGTATATCACACCGCCTCTCATATAAAAAAGCGCCGAAGCAGAGTAATCAAGCAAAACAGCAACACTGTCCGAGCGTATTTCGCCGCTTTCAAGCCGGCATTCGCCCTCCTTGATACGCAAAACAGACGATATAAGCTCAAGCCCCAGATTTTCAAGTATAAGATCTCCACCGGACAGGGTTAGCGAGGCTCCGCTTACCTTAAGATCACCGCAAAATGTATAGTATCCATTCAGTTCAATTCTCTCATTGGTACATATATCGGAAAACCATACTTTCTTTGCGTCGCCGTATTCGTTAAGATAATCAAAAAGCACAGACAAGCGTTCTGAGCTCCCAATCGGCGTTTCATTTCCTTCACTGTATCCGTAAAGAACATAACCTTCGCTTGCTGATTTGATTATGTACTCCGTTTCACCGTCTTCAGCTCTTGCAAAGAAGGCAAGTCCAAACAATATCAGGCACGCCATAACCAAACACTTAATTACTCTTCTCATAAGCACCTCAATATCCATTTATTTCCATTATATTTTAACATTCATTGATATAATATTCAAGGAATACAAAGGTAAAGTTATCTTTATTTACGACATGCTCCAACACCTTTTGTCCGGACAAGCCATAAAACGAAAAAAAGCAAGAAAAAAGCCACTCGGCAAAAACAACCGAATGGCGATATTATTATTTTTCTTTGTAATATAACAGACAGTGGCAGTAGCCCTCGTAATTCGGATCCTTTATCTGATCACGGAATTCTTTACACATACATTTAAAATCCTCAGTCCTATCAAGGCGGCACGGACAATATCCGCCGGTTCTTTTTAACCCCTCCTTAACAGTCCTTACGACCTCTTTGTTTTCATTCAGCCGTATTTTCATATATACCTCACATATTGTCCCGTATAAGCTTTGAAAGCACGTCGCGCTGAACGTAGCCGATAGACATATCAACAAAGGTATTATCCTTAACAAGCGCGATGAACGGAATACTGTCGACCTTAAACATACGCGCGAGATCGGGATCGTTATCAACGTTTACCTTGCAAAATTTAACGTCGGGAAATTCCTCCTCGAGAGCATCTATCGTCGGTGCGAGCATTTTACACGGGCCACACCAATCGGCATAAAGATCTATAACAACAAGCCCTTTATACGCCTCTACCTCAGCAGCAAAATTATCTTTAGTTAAAACGGTCATAAATCTCACCTTCCTTTTTTCTTAATTCTATCATAAAAGCACGTGCTTGTCCACACTTTTTTAATTATTTACAATAATTTTCAAAAAAATCATTGATATTTTCAGTTTTATGAATTATCATATTATCAAAAGGTAGGTATTAGTAATGAATGATTTTAGAACAAAACTTACAGTAGATATTCACGACGTCGATTTTAACGGTGTTGCACGCGCGAGCGCGCTTATGCGATACATACAAAGCGCGGCGCAAACACAGCTTACGGAAAACGGAATGTCCTACGATCAGCTGAAAGAGAGAAAAAGGGCTTTTATACTCAGCAAGATCACGATGGAGTTTGTTGAGAGTATACGTGCTTTCGAACCGTTGACCGCTGTCACGTTTCCCTGCAAGAGCCGCGGTTACAGCTTTCTCCGTTGCTACAAGCTGGAGCGTTACGGAGTAACCGTTGGAAGAGCTATTGCCGTCTGGGCGCTCGTCGATACCTCCTGCCACGGACTCGTACGCGTAAACGACTTTGACCTCGGCCTTGATACGTACGATCCCATTGATATTCCAAGTCCTCGTATAGTTATTCCTTCAGACATAAAAACCGTAGGAACTTATGACGTAACCTATGCCGACACCGATCAAAACAGGCATATGAATAATACAAGATATCCGGATATGTACGCAAGCTTTCTTCCGCTTGACGGGATGAGGATTGAAACCGTAAGCATAAGCTATCTGAACGAAGCCCCAATGGGAGAACATCTTACCGTACAGCGAGCGGAGGCAAACGGAAGATTTTACTTCAGAACACTCAGAAGTGACGGAAAGGTCAACAGCGAGGCTGAGATCCGACTGACTGATATTTGAATTAGGGGCTGTCGCATTTAGGCATAACCGAATAAAAAACAAGAGGCATTGTGAAAAAACACAGTGCCTCTTTAGTATTATGAACAAATTTGAGAAAATTAAGGTCGAAAAAATATGGTTTTCCTCAATTCTTTTTTTATTCTATTTTCGTTTCCTTGCTCGGTGTACCCTCGTACACCTCTCGCTCGTCAGCCAAAAATTTCTGCTCTAATTCCGTTCGCCCCGGTTCTGTTCTCATTAAGAATCTGCCTAGAGTACAATTCTCACCGTATTTTCTTCGATTTTGCATTGATTCTCCTAAATTCTTAATGAGACAGCCCCTGTGATTTTTTGGCGAAGTTTGCGATATCTTTTGGGGGTTCGGTAATTTATTCGATCTCTTTCAACAAATATTTTCTCATATATATGTTAAAATCTATTCAAAGCTGCTTTTTGGAGGTGACAGATGAAAAGAAAGGAGAAAACCGTTGAAAAAGTTATAAGAAGTGATACCGCCGAGGATGGCGAAAACAGCTACAGGTACACTCTGATAATGCGCGAAAGCGCAAGAGTCGCAAGCTATAAGCTTCCTCTTTATTCGATAGCTATCGAGATGACAAGAGGGAACGAGACCGTTTCATACGCCGAAACAAACGAAATGTTCGCTGACGTCGGAAAAGCTCTTGCTTTTTATAACAAAATGGTCAAATTTTTGGCAACGCCAATAGATCTTCCTTACATAGTAGAAGATGAGATGGCACGCTGATTTACGGGCGCATATCGCTGTAAAGTCGAAGGTCGGTATACCGATCCTTGTGGTTCTTTGCATTAAGATATGCGTCCTTTATTTTTTGCCGTAATACTCGGAAAAATCAACGTATATGAGACGCTCATATAGAAAATTGCACTTTCTGTTTAGAATGTCTAAAAACCCGCAATGTTCGTGGGAAAGAAGCACATGTGCCTCATTGAAACTCCACCGAAATCAAAAACATTTTATTTGATCATAAATTCACCTATTGACATAAAAGCATTTTGAAGTTATAATTGTAACTAAATGAGCGTTTGTTGTCAATTGGCAGATTAAAAAACAAAAACGATCATTTTTACAATCAAAATCGATCATCAAAAGAGGTGTGATCATGCTAAAAAATGAACGCCATAAGGAAATAGTGGAGATACTCAAGAAGCAAAGCTTTGCATCCGTTGCGAAACTTGCCACAACTCTATATGCAAGTATGCCAACTATAAGAAGGGATCTTTCCTTGCTTGAGCGGGACGGTTATGTAAAAAGATGCCACGGCGGCGCAATGATCCTAGACGGCAATACAAAGCCGCCTGTATATTTCAGACGCGAACAAAAGTCACAGGAAAAGCTAAAAATGTGCAAGATAGCTTCAACTCTTATATCCGAGGGGGACACGGTGTTTATTGATGCATCCACCTCTGCGTTCCACATTGCCGATTTTATCGAAAAAGAACAAGGTGTCACCGTTATTACAAACGGATTACCTATAGCCACACAGCTTGCCGATACGGGAATAAAAGTATATTCGACAGGCGGAAGACTTCTCAAGGAATCACTCGCTTTTGTCGGAATCTCAGCTGAAAAAGCTGCGGCATTATATAATGCTGACACTATGTTTTTTTCTGTCGCTTCCCTATCCCTTGACGGAATGCTCTCGGATTGGTCGGAGGATGAGGCTATGCTACGCGTTGAAATGGCAAAAAATGCAAAACGTAAGGTTTTGCTTTGTGATTCATCAAAGCTTGGTACAATGTCAACCTTTAAACTTTTCACTCTCGATACGCTTGAATTTATCGTTACCGATAAAAGTCTCCCTAAGGAGATGATAAGCAAATATGCTCTTGAAGAGTTAGAGTCAACACCGGCATATCTTTATTCTGTACACGGCCGTCGTAATTAAAAAAACAATATTTGGGACTGTATTGAAAACCAATAACAGTCCCTTTTACATTCTCCGACATTTTCTCTCGAAACACGACTAATCGCGCAAATCTTTCGTTTATAAATCTTGCCGCCAAAATTCTTTATTGTATTGAATAAACATCTCATAGGTGATATAATTTAATTGTTGGTTTTTCAATACTTTCAGCCGCTTTTAACGGCAGAATGGAGACAGATATGATTGATGTTGTAGTTATCGGCGCAGGTGTAATCGGCGGCTTTGTTGCACGCGAGCTATCGCGATATAAGCTTAGCATAACAATAGTGGAGAAGATGGGTGACGTTGCTATGGGCGCTACCAGGGCAAACAGTGCGATAATCCATGCCGGATTCGATGCGACGGAGGGATCGCTCAAGGCGCTTCTTAACGTTCGCGGATCAGAGATGATGCAAAACGTTGCACGTGAGCTTGGTGTAAAATATTTGAGATGCGGCTCTATTGTCGTCGGATTTTCCGATGAGGATAAGGCTACTCTTATGTCTCTTAAGGAGCGGGGAGAGCGCAACGGAGTGCGCGATCTCTCGGTAGTTGACCGTGACGAGCTTCTTAAGATAGAACCCTCCGTCGGCGATGGTGTAACGGCAGCTCTTATCGCTCCCACGGGTGCAATAATCTGTCCGTATGAGCTCTGTATGGCGGCGGTTGGAAATGCTATGGATAACGGTGCAGATCTGCGCCTCAATTTTCCCGTAACCGCCATTGAGAGGATCGAGGGCGGATATCGCGTGTTCTCAGGTGAAAATTTTGTAGATGCGCGATACGTTATTAACTGCGCCGGAATATACTCTGACGTAATAGCAAAAATGGCAGGTGACGATAGCTTTACCGTAAGGGCGCGCCGCGGCGAATATATGCTCCTTGATAAGGAATGCGGCGGCCGGGTAAGCCATACTATATTTCGCTGTCCGTCTAAAATGGGTAAAGGAATACTTGTTTCCCCTACCGTCGACGGAAACCTTATTCTCGGCCCGACAGCCGAGGATATCGACGATAAGGAAGATACAAAAACAACGGCACGCGGACTTTCCGACGTCAGACGTCAAGCAGGCGAGCAGGTCGCAGACATCGAGTTCGGCAAGGTGATAACCTCATTTAGCGGACTTCGCTCAACAGGCTCTACAGGAGATTTTATTATCAATATGCGCGACGGATTTATTAACGTTGCGGGTATAGAAAGTCCCGGACTTTCCTCCGCACCCGCGATTGCGGAGTACGTCGCTCAGATGATGAAGGACGGCGGCATAGAGATGCAGAAAAAGGTTGACTTTATTGCGACAAGGCGCCCTGCACACTATTTCCGAGAGCTATCAATAGACGAGAAGAATGAGATAATCAAGGAACATCCCGAATATGCGCACGTTATTTGCCGTTGCGAGATCGTAACCGAGGGTGAGATACTCGAGGCAATACGTACAAACCCGAAGCCCAGGGACATTGACGGAGTCAAGAGGCGCACGAGAGCATCTATGGGCAGATGCCAAGGCGGATTCTGCACGCCATATATAATAGAACTTCTGGCAAGTGAACTTGGATGTGAGTATACTGACATCACCAAATTCGGCGGCAGATCCTATATAAATATCGGTAAGACGAAGGAGGTAGACTCGGCTGATAATGCTTGAGTCGTGCTTGAAAAATGACAGAGAGATTTTCAAAGAACCTCGTGATAGTAGGCGGCGGTCCCGCAGGAATGGCGGCTGCTGTTGCAGCGTATGACGCAGGGGAGAGAGATATTCTTATTCTTGAGCGAGATACCGCCCTCGGCGGAATTCTTCGCCAGTGCATACATAACGGCTTCGGCCTTCATAAATTCGGAGAAGAGCTGACAGGACCGGAATATGCATGGAGATATGAAAAGAAAGTTCGAGAGCTTGAAATTCCGGTAAAGCTCGGAACGACCGTCCTCGATATAACCGAGGATAAGGTTATATCCGCAACGAATTCTGCCGATGGAATTTTCAAAATAGAAGCGCGTGCAATCATTCTTGCTATGGGCTGCCGCGAACGATCAAAG
>JAZRUS010000064.1:0-39190 GCA_045652665.1 Eubacteriales bacterium
CTTTTCGGGATCGATGCCCATCTCGTGAGCAACCTCTGCCAGGCGGAGAGCGTAGGAGGGAGTTGCAACTAAGAGAGAGGTCTCAAAGTCCTGCATATACATTATCTGCTTCTGAGAGTTACCCGTGGATGAGGGAACTATGGCAGCTCCGATCTTTTCAAGTCCGTAGTGGAGACCGAGCGCGCCGGTAAACATTCCGTATCCAAAACATATCTGAGCAACGTCCGTCGCCTGAGCGCCGCCGGCACAGGCAATTCGAGACACGCATTCCGTCCAGGTTCTAAGGTCGCCCTCCGTATATCCTACTACCGTCGGCTTACCCGTAGTACCGGAGGATGCGTGTATTCTCACAAGCTCATCCTTCGGAACGGCAAACAGACCGAACGGATAGTTGTCTCTAAGATCCTGCTTCGTAACGAACGGAAGTCTTTTTAGATCCGAAAGGCTTTTTATATCCTCGGGTCTGATACCCGCTTCATCCATTTTCCTACGGTATGGCTCAACCTTTTCATAGACGCGATTAACGGTTTCCTTGAGTCGGTCAAGCTGTATCGCTTCTATCTCTGTTCTTGACAGAGTTTCTTCTTTTGCCCAAATCATATTTACTACCCTTCTGAAAAACCGCGCGCGAATGCATCGCGCACAAAATATATTTATATGAAATATATTATATATCATACACGCGGAATTTGTCAATATTTTAGTGAGATTTTCGTCAAAAAATAGCTGTGGCGGACTCTCCAATCGGAAAGCCCGCCAAATTATCTGTGACCGCCACTCATGCCTGTGCGATCAAACTATTTCATTTTCAATAGGCTTGTCAAATGCCTCTCCGATGACCTCATCCGACGGAGGAGTAGTGAGAAGGCTCACAACGACGGTGATAACGACCGAGAATGCCATACAAATAACTCCGATCATAGGAGAGCATCCAACGCCGTCGGCAATCGCCTTTCCAAGCGAACAATCAAAACCGTTCTTATGATAGCCGAAGAAGAATATCAAGCCGACCGTCAGAACAAGGGATGATACCACAGACGACCAAACGGCAGACCTTGTCACCCGACGCCACAGAACGCCGAGCACGTACGGTCCAATAAAGCATCCTGCAAGAGTGCCCCAGCTTATTCCCATAAGGTAGGCTATCGCCGCGATCTTAAATTTCTCGTTCAGAATAGCAAGAACAACGGATATGACAATAAACACGAGACATAAAACTCTCATTACGGTGTTAACTCGCTTATCCGACGCACCCGTGTTAACTTTTCCCTTATAAAGATCGACCGCAACAACGGATGCGGAAGCAAGAGACACGGAAGCAAGCGTAGACATGCTTGCGGAAAGTATAAGAACCGCTATAATACCCATAAGACCTGCCGGTATGATCTCAACAAGCAGAATGGGAATAATGTTATCACTCAAAACACTCTCATCAATAAGCTCGGGGAAAAGTCCGGAGAGAGAGCCTACGAAATACGCTCCAAAGCCTATTACAAAAGCAAACACAGTGCTGACGATAGTTCCCTGCTGTATAGCCTTTTTATCTCTGATCGCATAGTATTTATGGATCGTCTGAGGCAACGCCCATACACCGAATGAAGTAAGAAGAATAAGCGAAAGAAGCGACACGGTGCTACCGTAAATGCCCGTTTTTGTGCTTGAGAAGGTAAACCAAGTCTTATCAACGTCAGCGACAAGCTCCGAGAGGTTCCACGCCACGTTATCGTGATTCATAAAGCAGATTACCATGAGTACAACGCCTATCAGCATTATGATGCCCTGAATGAAATCCGACAGCGCCGTCGCAAAATAACCGCCGAAGAAGAGATAGAGCGCAGTGAGCGCGGCAAGACACAGAGTAATTATCCAACCCGGTATGCCGAATACCATGCCGAAGAGATTGCCAAGACCGTTATATACCGATGCCGAATACGGAATAAGGAATATAAATATTACGATTGCGGCAATAAATTTTAAATTCTTGCTTGCATATCTCTTTTCGAAGAATTCGGGCATTGTCTTTGCACTGAGGCGCGCCGTCATATTTTTAGTTCTCTTTGCGAGCACGAGCCACGCAAAAAGCGCTCCAATCACGGCGTTCGCAATGCCGATCCATACCGAGGCAAGTCCGTATTCCTTTCCGAATTTACCCGCGTATCCTATAAAGATAACGGCAGAAAAATATGCAGTTCCGTACGAGAAGGCACTCATCCATCCGTTAAGTCCTTTCTTTCCTGCCAGAAGAAAATCGTTTACGGACTTCGAGCGGCTTCTCGTGTAGAATGCAATTCCGACCATAGAAAGCGCGTAAAGCGCTAAAATAATGTAATCAATCATAATAACTCCGAAGCAAACCAAGAATATACAATATATTATAAATTGGCGTTATCATTTTGTCAATGATTTTGCATCTTTTTTACCGATTAGAATTTCACCGCTTCGTTCTCTTCCTCGCAGCATTCTGCAATTTCGGGGGAATCCTCTGAGAGCTCCTTTTTATAGTCTGCCTTTGAAATGAGGAATTTGCGTATTGCAAAAAGACCTCCTATGCACAGAACGCAGGCAATATTGCTCAGGGCGCTTTCGTGGTTAACAATGACCTGCCGCGCAATTGCAACGATCAGAACCTCAAGAGTGTTTGCCGGAGTCAGATTTATAAGCATTCTGACAAATTCAAGACCGACTACTATAGTAAGTATATTTTTTAGATACGTATCCGCCGAAACGAAGTATCCCTCTACGGTAAACATCTTGTATACCTCGTAAACTAAGAGTCCGGCAAGGATCAGCATAGTCATAACTGCTATTAAATACTCAAGAACGTGAACCGCCTTGTAAAAAACCGAGCTTATTTTATTATGCATATTAATACTCCATTCTGTCGCCACTTGGCGACCGTACAAATCTTATAATGAATTTTTGTGTTCGCTCTGCGACGATTTGGACTAAGGCTCCAAATCGCAAAAATTCAATGGCGTGATTAACTTTTGCTTTGATTAGATATCAGTTATTTCACGCTATGCTCCTATAGTGGGCGACGTGTCAAATTATGTCACGCCCTATATTGAGAATATTATACCTTATTTGTATAATAAATGCAACAGGTTTTTCCGAAATTTATATATTTATATATTATATGAATATAGACCGAGTGAACTTTTTATTGACACCGCTATATATTTGTGTTATACTTTGAACAGTAAGAATTTTTACAAACGGAGGTTACAGAAATGAAAAAAACTGTCACTCTTATACTGCTCCTTGCACTTCTGGCGGCATCAGTCTTCTCGCTTTCATCCTGCGGAAATATGGACGTTTTCGATACACAGTACACCTACAGCTCCGCGATGATAAAGCTGCCCGACGGAACTAGCATTACCGTAGACGTTTTGAGCTGGACGGATTATTCGGACTCGGATATGGTTCAGATAAAGACGACCGACGGAATGATATATTTTACCCATTCTACAAACGTCGTTCTTATGGCGCAGGACTGATCTTAGGCTGCTCTCTTAAGCACAACCGAACAAAAAACAGGCGAAGATGCAACAGCGCATCTTCGCCATATTTTATATAAAACCAAAAGTTATGCAGCTCGTGCATCTAAAAAGCAAAAACAAAAAGATTACAAAAAGTTCCTATCCTGCCGAGCTCAAGAATTCAAGCAAGAGAGGATTTCATCTGCGGAGCAGATTTATTCCACGTTCACGTGGATTTAATTGTCTTTGCCGTTTCGGCAAAGACCTTATTCCCACTCAATCGTTCCCGTAGGTTTCGGAGTGAGATCGTAGAGAACTCTGTTAATTCCCTCGACCTCGCTGACTATGCGAGCGGTTATTTTATGAAGAACAGGATAGGGGATCTCCTCGATAGTTGCGGTCATCGCATCCTTAGTGTTTACGGCGCGGATGATCGCGGGCCACCCCTCGTAGCGGCTGTCATCCTTAACGCCCACGCTCTTGATGTCGGGGATAACAACGAAGTACTGCCACACCTTCTCTGCAAGTCCGGATTTATCAAACTCATCGCGAAGGATGGCATCTGCTTCTCTGAGTGCTGCGAGTCGGTCGCGCGTAATTGCGCCAAGACAACGAACACCGAGACCGGGGCCCGGGAAGGGCTGGCGGTAAACCATTGCGTGAGGAAGTCCGAGCGCCTCTCCGACTACTCTGACCTCATCCTTATAGAGGAGCTTTATAGGCTCAACAAGCTCAAACTGAAGATCCTCGGGAAGTCCGCCGACGTTATGATGCGACTTAACCGCCTTCTTACCCTCTGCCTGCTTGATGCTCTCAAGGATATCGGGGTATATAGTACCCTGCGCGAGGAATTCAACGCCTTCGAGCTTTCTCGCCTCGTCTGCAAATACCTCGATAAACTCTTTTCCGATTATCTTTCTCTTGCTTTCGGGATCGGAAACGCCCGCGAGAAGATTAAGGAATCTGTCCGTTGCATCAACGTATACAAGATTAGCGTCAAGCTGATTTCTGAATATTTCAACGACGTTCTCAGACTCGTTCTTACGCATAAGTCCGTGATTTACGTGAACGCATACAAGCTGCTTTCCTATAGCTTTAATAAGAAGCGCGGCAACCACGGAAGAGTCAACTCCGCCGGAAAGCGCGAGAAGAACCTTCTTTTCGCCAACCTGCTTACGTACAAGCTCAACCTGCTCGTCAATAAAAGCGTTTGCAAGATCAAAATCGGTAATGCGCTGCATAGATTCGGGTCTCTTATTGGAATCCATCTTTATTCCTCCTGATTTTTATAAACGTTTATAGTTTATTATACATCAAAAATACACAGATTACAAGACTGAATTTTTAACAAATTTATTTTTTTGGAATACACTGATTATATAACATCTGCAAAAACGCAGAGAGAGGATGGATCTATGTTGGTTATCAAGCCGTATATCAGAGAAAACGCCTTGCTCTATGCAAATCGCTTTGCCCTTTCGCAAAATCCCGTATTCGGTAACTTCAGAGGAATCGGAGGCAACTGCACAAATTTTGTATCCCAATGCATATACGCCGGCTCCTGCAAAATGAACTACACCCCCACGTTCGGCTGGTATTACATATCAATGGACCAAAGAGCGCCTGCGTGGACGGGTGTGGAGTTTTTCTACAATTTCATAACCACGAACACCGGAGTAGGTCCTTTTGGCAGAGAAGCGAGTCCTGATGAAATGGAAGTAGGCGACGTTATCCAGCTTGCAAAGAATGACGAGGGTTACTATCACACGCTGATCATAATAGGCTTTGAGGGCGACGACCCACTCATCGCGGCGCAAACCGACGATGCGCTCGGCAGAGCGCTCTCAACCTATGAGTACGATTATTCAAGATATATAAAGATTCTCGGTGTAAGACTTGACACTCCGACAAACGACGAATGCTTTGAAAGCGTTTACAACGGAATATCAATCATGAATTCGGAGTCCACAGCAAAGGAGCCCCAGGTAAGCCAACAGACTCCGCCGCCCCCTCAGCCGGAGCCGACTCCCCCGCCGAGCGCAGAACCGACACAGCCGCAGGAGGCAGAACCCGCACCGCCGGCACCTGCTTCTTGACAAACATCGTATACCGTGTTAAAATATAGACGAAATTTATTGATTCGGACGTAAAAAATGAAAACTATAACCAGATACGTCTCGCCCTTTTTGTTAGTCGCGGCGGCATTAATATGGGGATTTGCCTTTTCAGCACAAAAGGCTGCAGAGAATGTTCCCGCGCTCACCCTCGGCGCGGTGCGAAGTCTTTTTGCGGCAATATTCCTAATATTTGTAATTCTCGCGTTCGACAAAGCGGGGGGAAACAAAAGGCGTCTCTTTTCTCGAAGCAAGATAATAGACGTAAACAAAACAGAGCTTATCGGCGGAACGGTCTGCGGAGCAGTTCTTGCCATCGCAAGCTTCTTCCAGCAGTTTGGAATAAACGGCGGAACAGAGGCAGGCAAGGCATCCTTTATAACCGCGCTCTACGTCGTGCTTGTTCCCATATATGCATTGGCACTGAAAAAACGCGCACCGATAAACGTATGGATCAGCATGCCGATAGCAATAGTCGGCTTTTACCTGCTTTGCATAACCGAGGGATTCCATATTGTTTTTTCGGACATATTCGTTATAATATGCGCTCTTATTTTCCCGATACACATTCTTGCCGTGGACAAATTTTCGCCGCTGTGCGACGGAATACGAATGTCCTTCGTTCAGTTTTCTGCCGCTACGGTTATAAACGGAGTGCTTGCTCTGGTATTTGAGCGACCTATAGAGTTTGCAGAGATCGGCGAAGCGATTCTCCCTCTCCTTTTCCTCGGAATAGGATCATCGGGCATTGCATACACGCTTCAAATAATAGGTCAACGGGGCACTAATCCCGCGGCGGCAACCCTGCTTTTGTCGCTTGAATCAGTTTTTGGAGTTATCGGATCGGCTATCTTGCTCTCCGAGGTTATGAGCACGAGAGAGTATATAGGCTGCGCCGCGGTATTCGTCGCGGTCATAATATCGCAGACGGATCTAAAAAATATGATTTGCCGAACCTTCTTTAATAAAAAAGATGTTGACTGACCGACAAAACCGTGACCTAACGGAAATATATCTAAGATGAAAAGAGCTTAACGCAAAGTAAATAGGCTTATATATTAACGCAAATTTAAATATGAAAAGGGTCGGAGGCACTGAAAATGCAGTGCCTCCGCCCTGAATTAATCAATTGTCTACTTCTCTGTTTTCTAGTGCCGCAAGAGCAATGCGGAATGCGCGGGCGGCGATCAAACGCTCCTCCTCATCCTCGCTGGTAAGCATAGGATAGAACTGACGGAATATTCCGCCCTTTACCGACATATCTCGCTTGAAGCCGTCTATTGCGTAGAGCGGCAGAGTCTTGTCTATCAGCTTGAAATAATATAGACCGAATGCATCGTTCTCTATATTCTTCGGAACCGAGAAGTGCGGCTCCACGTAGCCGACGAGCTCAACTCTCAGAGCAGTCTCGTTATCGTACTTCTTATTGCTGATCATTTTACTGATGCGGTTAATTATCTCGTTTGAGGTATTTACACCGGTAACGTCAAGTTGCTCCGTGATAAAACGAACGTGGCCGAAGCTGACGCTCTTGTTCTCCATAGAGATCTCGCCGTCGCTATAATCGATGGTTATAAGATTTACACTGCCAAGCCCAGGCTCGTCAAATCCGGTACACTCAAGCGAGCCGCAATAGCTGTATTTTGATGCTCCGACGGTAGCAAACTTAGAAGCCTCGTGGCGCGATCCGAGCGCATAATAATCTGCACCGAATTTTTTGAGATCCGAGGTAGATACGGGACAGGACGTAGAATCAACATCTCCGTTCAGATCCGCGTACGCACAGACGATATTCACGCGCGAGCTGTCATCCACCTGCCTCGAATAGAGCGGACTCTCCTTCATCGAATCCGACATAAACGCCCAGCCGTAAACGGTTATATTATAATCCTCAAAATCGAATCTGGAAAGAGTGCCAGATGAAAAAACGTGACAGTTCTTAGGAAGCCTTCCCGATGCATATATCGGGTTATCTGTATAGTAGTCATGCTTACCGGGAGATATTATAAATTCTGTATCGGGGCAGTTTTTGAATTCACGGATGAGCACCTCAGCCGTCGTGTTAGTGGCGTATTCCGTGTTAAAAATATCCCCACTCATAAGAACGATATTCACATTCGTCTCGCGTATGTACTGCATCATCTTGACGAATGACGAGCGAAGCATCCTGCGGCGCTCCTCGCTTTTCTCAGCGGAAAGTCCGACGAACGGAGTATCAAGATGAATATCGCTGCAATGAAGAAATCTTATGCGGGTTTTCGTATTTTCGCCCATGACAAGGCTCCTTTGCACAAAAAATACTTATATCGATGTTATTATATCATTTATTTATACGTTTTGCAACAATTTATCGAAAAAAACATAAAAACATCTTGAAACGCTCTCAAAAATGTGTTAGAATAAAATAAAGAAAAAACGAGGCAGAAACCAAAAGGAGATAATTATGCTCAATCTTGCGGTAAGAAATACAGGAAAGCTCATACGAGAAAAATCAAAGGCAGAGAACGTAAGACTCGGACGTCTTTTTACCAAGAAGGATACGGCGCGTCTTATGGCATCCATGCTTAAAATAGACGGGGAAAAGACTGCCTTTACCGTTCTTGATCCGGGCGCGGGAACAGGCATACTTTCGGCGGCTGCCATAGAAGAAATATGTAAAAGAGCTCCTAAGTGCAAGCAGATCTTCCTGACCTGCTACGAAACGTCGGATGATTTCATCCCGATGCTTGAGGACAATCTTGAAAGAATAAGAAAAAAATGCCGCCACGATTACGACGTTAAGCTGTACGTAACTGTATATCACGAAAACTACATAGTTGACGCGAAAAAGCATTACACCGTTACCTTCTTCAACACGGTTGAGGATAAATACGATATCATAATATGCAATCCTCCTACAGAGCTGATCGAAAAAGGATCGAACGAGGCTGAGAGCGCCGGCGGCGTTACTCAGCTCAAAATAGGCGCTCCTTTCCTATTTGCAAGAATGGCCTCAAAGCATCTCGAGTTCGGTGGACAGCTCGTTATGATACTGCCGACGACCTATGCATCCGCATCACAGCTTACAGGACTTCGCCGCGAGATGGCAGAGAAGCTTACCGTTGAGAAAATTCACCTATTTGTCGGAAAGCAGAAGAACTTCAAGCGCGCAGTGCCCCTCAAAAAGAATTTCATAATATCCTACATAAACGGGGCTGATCCGTCAGACGTATATATAACAACGTCGTCGGATGCCGGAAAAACTGTAACCGAGCTCCCCGCCCTGCCGCACGGGTTCGTGGTGGACAAGGATACGGGTATGCTGACTCTGCCCAAAAGCGTCGAGGACACGAAGATAGTCAGCTATATCTCCGACTTTCCCGAAACCTTGAGCTCGCTCGGTCTTAAGATGTCCACGGGTCTTATCGTTGATTCAAAATGCGAGGGACTTCTTTTTACCGAGCCGATAAAAAGCAGCCTGCCCCTTATCCGCGCAGCAACGATAAAGGACGGAACGGTAAATTTCCCTCAGCCGATCAAGAAGCAATACATTGCTCCCGTAAGTCCGTCGCTCATACAGAAAAACAAGAACCTCATCATAATAAAAAGAATTCCGGCAAAGAGCGACGAGAGATTCTTAAATTCTGCGATATATCTCGCCTCACAGCTTCCCTCGTACAAGTATATAAGCACGCATAATAAAATCAACTTCATCGATACGAAGGATAAAAACTCAGAGATGTGCGCGCGCTTTGCCTTCGGTCTGTTTGCGCTCCTCAATTCAACGATCTACGACAGATATATCTCCATCGTATCCAAATCCAAGCAGATCAATTCAAAGGAGATGAGAAGTCTGCCGCTTCCCCCGCGCAACATAATCGAAAACATCGGTATGCGCCTGATGGCGATGAGGCAAACAACCGTCAAGGCTTGTGACCAGATTGTAAACCCAACTTTACATATAATTGAAAAATAAGCAAAAACTGCGCCGCCACTGTGCAGCGCAGTTTTTATCTGTGAACCATATGGAAAGGAGAGAAAATGAAAAGATTGGTAGTGGGAATACTGGCGCACGTCGACGCCGGAAAAACGACCCTTTCCGAAGGGCTGCTGTACTCTGCCGGAGTAATCGACAAACTTGGCAGAGTTGACCGACGCGATGCGTATCTCGACACCTTTTCCCTTGAGCGCGAACGCGGAATTACCATATTTTCAAAGCAAGCCTCTCTCACCTTCGGTTACACGGAGATCACGCTGATAGATACACCGGGGCACGTTGACTTTTCCTGCGAAGCAGAAAGAGCCCTGTCAATTCAGGACTATGCGATTCTCGTTATAAGCGCAACGGACGGAGTAAGCGCGCATACAAAGACTCTTTGGCACCTTCTCGCATCTAGAAAAATCCCTACCTTTATCTTTGTAAACAAGACCGATATAAGCGAAAAAACACGCTCCGAAATAATGTCAGAAATCCGCGCAAAGCTCTCACCGGCGGCAGCGGACTTTTCCTCCTCGGACACAAAATATGAAGATTCCGCCGCGGCTGACGAGCGGCTTATGAAGGAATATTTTGACACGGATGCCCTGAAAGACGAGTCCCTGCGCTCTGCAATCTCCTCACGAAGGCTCATCCCCTGCTTTTTCGGATCAGCACTGAAAATGAACGGAATACGCGAATTTCTGACCGAGCTGGACCGGTATACCGATGCGCCGGGATATAACGAACGCATCTTTGGAGCGAAGGTATACAAAATAGCCCGCGATCAAACCGGCAAAAGACTTACGTATATGAAAATCACCGGCGGCAAGCTTGCCGCAAAGGATACCGTAACGCTTAAGGCCTCAGACGGAAACGAATACACCGAGAAGATAGAAGAAATACGCTTATATTCCGGAGAAAAATACAAAACAAAGCGGGTTGCGCGCGGCGGTGATGTATGTGCCGTGCTCGGACTGTCTCACACCGAGATAGGAATGGGACTCGGCGTAGAGAAAAACGACGAGCTTACTATACGGCCGGTGCTTGACTACAAGATGATCCTGCCCGATGGGATAAGCGTTTACGAGATCTACCTAAAGCTTCTGTCACTGTCCGAGGAGGATCCCTCCCTTTCCATATCGTACAACGAAAGAGCGAAGGAAATCCGAGCGCGCCTTATGGGCGAAATACAGACGGAGGTTCTGAAAAGGGTCATATCGGAAAGATTTGGAATAGACGTAGACTTTGGCGAGGGCGCGATCTTATATAAGGAAACGATTGCGGAGCCTATCAGAGGGGCGGGGCATTTTGAACCCTTGCGTCATTACGCCGAGGTTCATCTACTGCTTGAGCCGCAACCGACGGGCACAGGCATCGTAACAGTGAGCGAATGCTCAACAGACCTGCTGGCTGTAAATTGGCAGAGGCTGATTATCACTCATATAGAAGAAAAGATGCACAAGGGTGTGCTGACAGGATCGCCTATAACCGACCTCAAAATAACTCTGACAGCCGGCAAGGCGCATCAGAAACACACAGAAGGCGGAGATTTCAGACAGGCAACCTACCGCGCAATACGCCAAGGCCTGATGAAAGCAAAGTCAGTACTGCTTGAGCCAACCTTTAGTTTTACTATTGAGCTTCCGACCGAAAATCTCGGACGAGCTATGACCGACATAACCTCTATGTTCGGCAGATGCGATCCACCCGAGATCAAAGGAGGCATTGCGCGCCTCACGGGTACGTGCCCCGTTGCTACTATGCGCTCATACTCCTCCGAGCTACGCGCATACACACGCGGCGAAGGAAAAATAACGATGAACGTCGGCGCATACGAGCCGTGCCACAATGCCGATGAGGTAATTGAAAAGATAGGATATAATCCCGAGCTTGATGAAAGAAATACCCCGAATTCTGTGTTTTGTAAGGCGGGGGCGGGCTTTGTTGTTCCATGGAACGAGGCGGATGCGATGATGCACCTGAATCCCGATGACGGAAACGCAAACTCTATTCTTGAAGAAAAGGCTATCAAGGTCGGGCGGATAGAATATCGCGGAACCGCAGAAGAGGATAAAGAGCTTATGCGTATCTTTGAGAGCACCTACGGAAAGATTAAGCCGCGACAGGCTTTGGAAAAGACCGAAAACGCGGCAAAAGACGCACCTGCCGACAGAAAGCCGAAAAAGTCGAAGCCGAAAAGCGACGATTTCGTCATAATCGACGGTTATAATTTCATTTTTGCGGTTGATGAATTCCGAAGGCTTGCCGAAAGCGACATATCCTTAGCGCGCGATGCGCTGACACGAATTATGTGTAATTACGCGGCCTTTAGACGCATCAAGGTCATAATTGTTTTCGACGCCTACAAGCGCAAGGGCGGAGAAGGAAGTGTCGAACAGATCGGAGATGTTTCCGTCGTCTATACCAAAGAGGCCGAAACCGCGGATTCTTATATAGAAAAAACGACTCACGATATCGCACCGCATCATAACGTCAGAGTCGTTACGTCAGATATGCAAGAGCAGCTCATAGTTCTTGGAAGCGGAGGACTCCGAGCAAGCGCTGTCGAATTCAACGGAGAGCTAAAAATCAATTCGAAGGAAATTGACGAGGTAATCAAAAATCTTAAATAAACGTCATATTTGCAAACTATAGTTGGCACAATTGACAAAAAATCAGCGATAGACAAATAGAGACCTCTTTTGTCTATCGCTATAATTTATTTCATACCGTCGTATGCCTTTATCCATTCGTTTGCAATAACTATTGCGCCTTTAAGAGTTGGATGCACTCCGTCGTAGAGAATAGACGAACATCCGTATTGCTCACCCGCCTTGTCTATAGCATCCTGTAGCGGAACGTATGTAGCGCCTATTTCATCGCATAGCTTTTTTGCCACTTTGGCATATTCCTTAACGGTAAGGAACCTATCGTAGTTCTCCTCGGTCTTGGTACCCCGAAGCACGAACGGCTCGCATATCATTATCTTTGTATTCGGGAGCTTAGCGCGTGTTTCGTTAAGCATCATTCTGTAAATATTCTCAAATCTGTCAATTTCAACGCCGTTATTATATATGATCTCATGCCATATGTCATTGACTCCGATCAGAATATTGATCAGATCAGGCTCAATGTTCCAACAATCAATCTTTATTCTGGCGTAAAGATCGACTATGCGGTTTCCGCTTATACCTCTGTTGTATATTTCATATCCTCCGAGGTCGCGCTCAAGTAGCTTTCGAGCGACGCAGGCTACGTATCCGTTTCCGAGCTCTTTATTTGGTGGAAAAACAACGTCCTTGCCTCCTCTGCTGGCATCGGTTATGCTGTCACCGAAAAACAGTATCTTCATATAACATCCTCCCATCAAGGTTCTAATTTGCAGATAAATTATATCACAACGAATATTTTTTGTCAATACATCTTAATAATTGTTCTGTTAACTATTGTGTTAAGGAATTAAAAATGCTAAAATATACAGTAGGAGGAAATTTATGATTGTTTTTTTGTGTATTACGTTATTCGTCTTACTATCCGTGCTTATACCCTCTTATATTTCATACCGTATAACATTTTTGTCAGTAAAAGGAAAACAGCTTGATCTTTATCATGGCCTGGACGATGGGGATGAGATAACCATAGCTCGCAGGAATGCCATTGACCGCATAACAAAGATACCTTATGAGGACGTGGAGATAACCTCATACGACGGAAAGCGCCTGCACGCCAGGTACTATCACGTGCGCGACGGCGCGCCCGTAGCGATACAGCTGCACGGATATAGAAGCATCTCAATACGGGACTTCTCCGGTGGCGCCTCCGAATGTATAGAGCTTGGACAAAACGTACTGCTTCCCGATCAGCGCGGTCACGGAATGAGCGAAGGTAAGACGATAGCCTTCGGAATTAAGGAACGCTTTGACTGCATCGAATGGGCGAAATACGTCGAGCGGCGTTTTGGTAAGGATACAAAAATAATTCTGTACGGTCTTTCAATGGGAGCGGCAACCGTCCTTATGGCATCCGAGCTTCCTCTTCCCGAATCGGTAAAAGCCGTGGTTGCGGACTGCCCCTACTCAGACGTTGGAGGTATCATAAAGAAGGTGCTTCGAGATATGAAACTGCCCGTATGGATGATATTTCCGTTCGTGTGGCTCGGAGCATTGATATTCGGCGGTTTCAACCTAAACGCATCCTCCCCGCTCAAAGCTGTCAGCTCCACCAAGCTGCCAATATTGCTGATACACGGCTCCGGTGACAAATTCGTGCCCTGCACTATGAGCGACGATATTGCGAAAGCAGGCAAGACCGTAACCTATCTCAAGATACCCGAAGCAAGGCACGGTCTATCAATGGTTTACGACAAGGACAAATACATTGCAACACTCAAGGACTTCCTAAAAATCAATCATATAGAGTGAAAGGAAAAGAAAAATGAAAGTCAGTGAAATATTATACGGATTCAAAGTAAAAAAGTCTACCGAAATCACAGATATCGGCGCAACCCTATTTGAAGCAGAGCATATAAAAAGCGGCGCAAGGCTCATGTTCCTTGAGCGTGAGGATGAGAACAAAACCTTCTCAATCACCTTTAAAACCCTTCCTACGGACAGCACCGGAGTATTTCATATAATCGAGCACTCCGTGCTTAACGGCTCGAAGAAATATCCCGTGAAGGAACCGTTCGTAGAGCTTCTCAAGGGCTCGCTAAACACCTTCTTAAACGCGATGACCTTTCCCGATAAGACTATGTATCCGGTAGCATCAAGAAACGACAAGGACTTCTTGAATCTTGTCAGCGTCTATCTTGATGCGGTATTTCATCCCGCAATACTTGAAGAACCGCGAATATTTTACCAGGAGGGCTGGCACTACGAGCTTGACTCCAAGGATGCCGACCTAAAGACATCGGGCGTCGTTCTGAACGAAATGCGCGGGGCGTTCTCATCCCCCGACGAGGTTGCAAGCTATCATATAAAGGATATGCTGTTCCCCGACAACTGCTATAAATTCGAATCGGGCGGTGAGCCAAACGAAATAACTGATCTTACCTACGAGCAGTTCCGAGATTCCCACAAAAAATATTATCATCCGTCAAATGCCGAGATATTCCTTGACGGCTCGGTAGATATTGACAGTGTCCTGCCTCTGATAGATGAGGTGCTATCGGAATACGAGAGACAGAGCTTCTCATTTGATATACCGGATCAAAAACTCATATCACCCGTGTCACGCGAAATCAAATATGAGATAGCACCGAATGAATCCGAGAAGAATAAAACACGGATATCGATCGGATATCTTGCAACGCGCTTTGACGAGCAGGAAAAGATCACAGCGCTTGCAGTTCTCAGCGATGCCATTGCCTCAACGAACGAAGCTCCGCTGAAAAAAGCTATTATTGATTCGGGGCTATGCGATGATTTCGATATAACAAGCTATGATTCGATGAAGCAGAACGCGATCTTCGTAGATTTCAAAAACGTTCGCGACGGAAAGAGCCTTGAAGTTTGCGATCTCTTTTACGCTGAGATCCAAAAGCTTATTTCAAGAGGTATTGACAAGTCAATGCTTGAAGCTTCGCTCAATTCACTTGAGTTCAAAATGCGTGAAAAGGATTACGGCACGCTTCCGATAGGCGTCGTCTACGCCATGAACCTGCTTGAAGCATCCCTGTACGGCGGTGATCCCGCACAGAACCTTTCATACGAAAAGAGCTTTAAGTCGATCAGAGAGAAGCTTTCCGATAACTACTTTGAAGCACTCCTTGACGAGGTGTTTATAAAGAACAACCACAAGGCAACACTGATAATGAAGCCGTCGGCAACCCTCGGAAAGGAACGCACGGAGAAGGACGCGGAAAGGCTCAAAATATATAAAGACAGCCTCTCCGACGCGGACGTTGAAAAAATCGTCACAAGCTACTCCGACCTAAAGAGGTGGCAGGAGCGCGAAGACACTCCCGAACAGCTAAAAACCTTGCCGCAGCTCAGGCTCGAGGATATCGAACCGAAGGTTGAAAGGATTCCGGAATCGGTATACGAAGTAGAGGGCGTAACCGTACTCGATCACGACATTCCAACCTCGGGAATAACCTATCTTTCCTTAAACTTCGACGCGACCGATCTTAACAAAGACGATATCTTTGATCTCAGAATGCTCGTCGCCCTTATAGGAAACGTAAGGACTGAAGCGCGCTCGGCGATCGAGCTGCAAAACGACATCAAAGCAAAGCTTGGATCGCTTGAGGTAATATCATCCCACCTTACGACGCAAAGCGGAGAAGCAAAAATCTTCGTCAAGCTCATAGCAAGCGCGCTCAATTCCAAAAAGCAGGAAATACCCGACTTGGCATCGGAGATTTTGTATACTTCTATTTACAAAGATTCTGACATAGTACGAAGCATTCTCCGTCAGATGAAGCTTTCAAGCGAGGAAGCATTCACCACGGGTGGCCATCAAATCGGAATTACACGTTCCACCGCTTACACAAACTCAGAGTCGGCGATATCCGAATACTTCTCAGGATACGAGGCGCATCTTTCGATCAAAAGGCTTGACAAAAGCTTTGACTCCGACTTCCCTGCACTCAGCGCAAGACTTGACGCACTGGCGCGCCGTATATTCGTGAGAGAGAGGCTTACCGTATCGGTAACGGGCACCCCCGATAAAGATTTCACAAAATCCATAATAGAGAGGATTCCGCACGGAACGCACTCCGTCAGCTCCTCTCCCGTAGAACCGCTCGGTATCCGACGCGAGGGAATTATGATACCTGCGCAGGCGGCTTACGCGGAGATAGGCGCGAATCTGAAGGATCTTGATGAAAAATACGCCGGCTCATTCGCCGTCGTCAGATCAATCCTTACCTACGGTCATCTTTGGAATGCTGTAAGAGTTCAAGGCGGCGCATACGGAGTAGGACTTGTAGCAAGAGCCAACGGCAACGTCGGTTTCTATTCCTACCGCGATCCTTCCCCCGCACGTTCGCTGAGATGCTATGCGGAGTCTGCGGGATTCCTACGCAGATTTGCAGAATCGAACGAGGATATAATAAAATTTATTATCGGTGCCGTCGGCGAAGCGTCTCCTCTTATGACACCCAAGCTGAAGGGTATGATCTCAACAACCAGATACCTCAGCAAAAAAACCTATGAAGATGTATGCCAAACACTAAAAGAGATTCTGTCTACAGATAAGGCAGAGCTTCTGAGGATCGCGAATATTATTGAGAGCATATGCAACATCGGCGGAGTATGTATCGTAGCGGATAAAGAAAAACTCGACACCTGCGAGCTTGATGCTATTCTGGAGATATAATTTCCGAAATACAATGCACGTAAATCTCCAAACAATTACGGCAGAGAGAACCTTGATTCTCTCTGCCGTTTCGGCTTTTTAAAATAAAACTTCGATCAAGTTAAATGTTTCCGCTTTCTGCGCGTCGCCGCGCCTCTCGCTCGTTTGCCTTCTTGAGATTATGAGCAATCAGCTTCTCTATCTGCCCTCGGAACACCTGCATCAAAATTGCAAACGCGGCTCCGACTCCCATTGAAATAAAGAATGCAAGAACCGAAAGAAGCTCCGTCTCTCCCCCTGCACCCGTATGAAGGAACTTTGAGAAGCCGAACATATCGTCAAGAGCGAACACAGAAACCGATATCGCCCCCGCCATAAGAAGTCCGATTCCGGCGACGACTGCGGCGCGCCATTTTGTGAACGGATAACAAAGCGAAACCAGATTTATAAATCCGACGAACAGAATAACGCACATCATTATTGAATCCCGCGCTTCCTTAGTCAACGAGGGGATAAACTTCTGAACTATAAGAAGTATTACGACTGGGGACAGCATTGCCAACGCGGGCGGAAAGCTCCGCACCAATACGGTATCCAGATACTTTCCTTCTATGCGCTTGTCGTTTGGCTCAAGAGCAAGAAGCAAAGATGCCAAACCGATAATAAACATTTCGAGGAACAAAAGATTCTTGGTTTCAAACGGGAATTCACTTATTGTCACCACCGAAACGATAGACAGAAGGATTATCATTATCGTTTTCATAAGGTAAAGGATAGAGGATTCGCGAACGTTATTTATACAACGCCGCCCCTCCTTTACGACAGCGGGCAGAGTCGAAAAGTCGGAATTCATAAGGACTATGTGTGAAACCTTTCTCGCCATTTCGCTTCCGTCCGCCATAGCTATCGCGCAGTTGCTTTCTTTGAGCGCGAGAGTATCGTTCACTCCGTCGCCCGTCATCGCAACGGTATGACCGTTTATACGCAGAGTTTTTATCAGAAGCACCTTCTGCTCCGGTGTTACCCTGCCGAATACGGCGTACTTCTCCGCGGATTCAACGAGCTCCTCATCCGTGAGATTCTCACACGATATATACTTGTCTGCATTTTTTATACCTACACGGGACGCAATGGTTGAAACAGTCTGCGCGTGGTCTCCGGAAATGACCTTGAGCGTAACACCCTGACTCTGGAAATTCTCTATAGTCTCCTTTGCGGCGGGACGTATCCTGTCGCTGATCGCTATAAGAGCCGTGGCTACACCCTCGGATTCAAGCTCTCCGTCGGGATGAGTGACAAGGATCAGCACGCGCTCTCCATTCTCAGCACAGGCAGAAACGGTATTCTCAACCTCGTCGCTTACCTTACACGGAACAAAATGCGGCGCACCTATAGAGTAAGCTCCGAGTCCCATAATTGATACCGCGGAGTATTTCCTCGCCGAGGAAAACGGTATCTTCTTGATGATCTTTACCGAGACGTCCTTACCGAACCTCTCGATAAGCGCGCGGGACGTACTGTTTATGCCCTGCTCGGTTCCCTCTATATGCGACATTATTCGCTCTATCTCGGATATGTCAGTGCCGTCAAGGCTTTCAACCCGAGTTACGCGCATCGTGCCGTCGGTGATCGTGCCGGTCTTGTCAAGACATACTATATCCGCGCTGGCAAGCATCTCTATCGAATACATATCCTGCACCAGCGTGTTCTTTTTAGCAAGGCTTATGACGCTGAGCGTAAGCGTAAGCGTAACCAAAAGATAAACGCCGGACGGTATCATACCTACTACAAGTCCGCAGGTCTTGTTAACCGCCGTGATGATATTCTTGCTGTCAAGCCAGCTGGTTAAAAAGAGCGTAATAGATATCGGTATGAGGAACACACCGATCGATTTGATCAGCTTGGTAAGGTCGTGGAACAGGTTTGACGACGGCGCTTTAAAGCTCTTTGCCGCCTTCTCTATCTTGTGGATATAGTTATCCTTGCCGACGTTTATAACTCTGGCGTAGACCGAGCCTCCAACGATAAAGCTACCCGCTAAAAGCTTATCTCCAACCTGCTTTTTTATAGCATCGGATTCTCCGGTCAGCATGCTCTCATTCGCCTCTGCGTATCCCGAAATAACCACGGCATCCGACAAAACCTGCCTGCCTATCTCAACGAGCATGACGTCGCCGAGAACGATCGATCGCGCGTCTATAGTAACAAGCTCTCCGTCTCTGATAACCGTTGCCTTCGGCTCAGTCGTTACAGAAAGCTTTTCAACAGTGCGCTTCGCCTTCATCTCCTGCACTATTGAAATCAGAAGATTAGGAAGAATTATGGCAAGGAAGGTCATATTCTCATAGCTTCCGCATATGACGAGCAAGACCGTAACTATCAGCCAGATGAGATTGAAATATGTAAAGAGATTATCTTTAATAATCTTCGCATAGCTCTTTCCGACCTTTTCGTCGCTTATATTAACTTTTCCTTCATGCGTGAGCCGTTCTACCTCCTCTGAGGTCAAGCCCTCGGGAATACCCTCGGTGGCTCTTATATCAATAAATTCCATTAAACGGAACTCCTTTTGCGGTGCCGGATAAGCCGACATGTTAATGAGCATAAATACTATACCATAATTCCTCACCAAAAGTCAATAAATTATATCCAAACTTAACCGAAATTTAAAAAATAAAAAAGCTATTGACTTTTTTGCGATTTTATATTATAATCAATTTGCAAATGCAATGACGGAGAGAGTAGCCGCGAATGTCCTGCCGCAGCGAATCGGGTTGGTGCGAGCCGATGCAGAAGTACGCGAGTGAAGATCACTTCCGAGCAGATGCCCCGAGCACTGCGCCCAGCAGATTAAGGGCATACGTAAGCACTGCGTTAAAGGGCGCATATTGTTTGATATGTGAATAGGTGGTATATTTTTGTCCCGTTCCGTATGGAGCGGTTTTTTTGTTTTTATTAGAAATGGAGATATAGAAAATGAAAGAGCTTTACACAAAGGTTTCATCGAATCTGAATTTCGTTGAGAGAGAGAAGGCTACGCGAAAATTCTGGGAGGAAAACGGCATCTTCGAGAAGAGCATCGAGCAAAGAAAGTGCGGCGATGATTTTACCTTCTACGACGGCCCCCCCACGGCTAACGGAAAGCCGCATATCGGACACGTTCTTACCCGTGTTATCAAGGATATGATCCCGAGATACCAGACTATGAAGGGCAAAAGAGTTCTTCGTAAGGCAGGATGGGACACGCACGGTCTGCCGGTTGAGCTTGAGGTTGAGAAGAAGCTTGGCATCGACGGAAAGGATCAGATAGAAAGCTACGGACTTGAGCCGTTTATCGCGCACTGCAAGGAATCGGTCTGGAAGTACAAGGGAATGTGGGAGGACTTCTCCGGCACGGTTGGATTTTGGGCTGATATGGACGATCCGTACGTTACCTATACTAACGACTTTATAGAATCCGAGTGGTGGGCACTCAAGCAGATATGGGACAAGGGACTGCTCTACAAGGGCTTCAAAATAGTTCCCTACTGCCCCCGTTGCGGCACTCCCCTCTCCTCTCACGAGGTTGCGCAGGGATATAAAACGGTAAAGGAGCGTTCAGCCGTCGTTCGCTTTAAATGCAAGGATGAGGATGCATGCTTCCTTGCTTGGACGACTACTCCGTGGACACTTCCATCCAATACCGCTCTTTGCGTAAACCCGAGGGACACCTATTGCAAGGTGAAGGCAGCCGACGGTTATACCTACTATATGGCAAAGGAGCTCCTTGAAACCGTTCTCTCCCCTCTTGCTAAGGAAGGCGAGGCAGCTTACGAAATACTTGAGGAAATGCCCGGCTCGGCGCTCGAGGGCAGAGCTTACGAGCCGCTGTTTGAGTGCACGGGCGCTGCCGCAAGTAAGCAAAAGAAGAACGCGCATTTCGTAACCTGCGACGGCTACGTAACGATGAGCGACGGTACCGGTATCGTTCACATTGCACCCGCGTTCGGAGAGGATGACTCAAGAGTCGGAAGAAACTACGATCTTCCCTTTATACAGTTCGTTGACGGAAAGGGAGAGATGACCTCTGATACCCCCTATGCGGGCGTGTTCGTGAAGGATGCTGATCCTCTCATTCTCAGAGATCTTGAAACAGAGGGCAAGCTGTTCGCAGCACCCAAATTTGAGCACGATTATCCTCACTGCTGGAGATGCAACACTCCGCTCATTTATTATGCGCGTGACACCTGGTTCATAAAAATGACCGCGGTCCGCGAAAACCTTATAAGAAACAACAACACCGTCAACTGGATCCCCGAAAGCATCGGCAAAGGAAGATTCGGAGACTGGCTCGAGAACATTCAGGACTGGGGTCTTTCGAGAAACCGTTATTGGGGCACTCCTCTTAATATCTGGGAATGCTCCTGCGGCCACCGCCACTCGATTGGCTCTATCGCGGAGCTCAAGTCGATGTCGCAGAACTGCCCCGATAACATCGAGCTTCACAGACCCTTCATCGATGCGGTAACTATCAAGTGCTCCGAATGTGGCGGCGAGATGAAGCGCGTCAGCGAGGTTATCGACTGCTGGTTTGACTCCGGCTCGATGCCCTTCGCACAGTGGCACTATCCCTTCGAAAACAAAGATCTCTTTGACAGCCAGTTCCCCGCTAACTTCATAAGCGAGGGTGTTGACCAGACTCGCGGATGGTTCTATTCGCTGATGGCAATATCTACCCTTATATTCGACTGTGCGCCCTATAAAAACGTGCTCGTGCTCGGCCACGTGCTTGATAAGGACGGTCAGAAGATGTCCATGTCCAAGGGCAATGCGGTCGATCCCTTTGAAGCACTCGAAGCGTACGGAGCAGATGCGATACGCTGGTATTTCTATTCAAATTCCGCGCCCTGGCTCCCCAACCGCTTCTACGGTGAAGCAGTTACCGAGGGTCAGCGCAAATTTATGGGAACGCTTTGGAACACCTACGCCTTCTACGTTCTCTATGCTAACATCGACGGATTTGATCCGACAAAGTATTCACTTGACGCATCCTCCCTTTCGGTAATGGATAAATGGATACTTTCAAAGCTTAATTCCGCAGTTAAAACGGTTGACACGTATCTTGCAAACTACAAGATCACCGAAGCAACCAGAATTCTTGAGGATCTCGTAGACGAGCTGTCCAACTGGTACGTACGCCGCTGCCGCGAGCGCTTCTGGGTAAAGGATATGCCCACCGACAAGGTAAATGCTTATCTTACTCTTTACACAGCACTCGTAACCATCTCGAAGATCTCCGCGCCCCTCATTCCCTTTATGACAGAGGACATCTATAGAAATCTCGTTTGCTCAGTTGATACATCGGCACCCGTGTCAATACATTTGTGCGATTTCCCTGTGGCTGATGAAGCACTCATAGACAAGGCCCTTGAAGAAAACATGGACGAGGTCGTTAAGGTGGTAGTGCTTGGAAGAGCCTGCCGCAACGCCGCGAACATAAAGAACCGCCAGCCGATCGCAAAAATGTACGTAAAATCCGAAAAGACCCCCGACAAGTCCTTTATTCCGATCATCAGCGAGGAGCTTAACGTTAAGGAGGTAGAGTTCTCGGACAGCGTCAGAGAATTTACGACCTATATCTTCAAGCCTCAGCTTCGCACGGTCGGACCGAAGTACGGAAAATATCTCGGCCAGATAAGAAATCTTCTTTCAAATCTTGACGGTAACGCCGCAATGGACGAAATAGAAGCAAGCGGCGCACTGAGACTTGATATCCCCGATGCCGACGTCTCTCTTACCCGCGACGATCTTCTTATCGAAATTACGAAGAAGGAAGGCTTTGAATCGCTCTCAGATAAGGGAATCACCGTAGTTCTTGATAAAAATCTCACGCCTGAGCTTATAGAAGAAGGCAACGTGCGCGAGATAATCTCTAAGATACAAACAATGAGAAAGGACTCCGGATTTGAGGTTATGGACCGCATCCGTGTCGCGTTTTCCGGCAATGATCTTATTCTTTCCGTTGCGAAGCGCAACGCCGCGGAGATATGCGACGAGACTCTTGCTGACTCGGTAACCGAAGGAACTCTTACCTTCTCTAAGGAATGGAATATCAACGGCGAAAAGGTAACCGTTTCGGTTGAGAAGATTTGATCAGAGTGCTATAGTTAATATACAACGAGACAGGCTGGCTCGGAAAATGAGCTAGCCTGTCTTTTGTTATCCGCGCTTTGCCGTAGACGGTGAAACTCCCATAAGTCTTTTATACGTCCTTGAGAAGTACGCAAGAGAGCCGAAGCCGCATTCGTACGCAGCATCTGCGATGCTTTTTCCCTCACGTATAGCTGCATCAGCGCGCTTGCACCTGAGAAGGTTAACGTACGTAAAAACCGTCTGACCGGTGTAACGCTTGAACTCTCTCGCAAGATGATATTTGGTAATTCCGCAAAGATCTGAAAGCTCCTCAAGCGTTATTTCATCTCGGTAATTTTCGTTTATGTAAGCAATCGTGTTCTTTACGTATTTCTCTGAAACACTGTCGTACTGCCTATCGATCGCTCTTTCCTTTGAATGAGACGAACAAATCATAATCATAACATTAAGCACGTCACGTCTCAGAATTGCATTGAACAACTCTCCCCTTTCGCTTTGAGGACGGTCGGTCTTCTCCGATATACTCTCAAGCAAATCAAAAAGCCGTGGGTCACTGATTTTCAGATCAAAATCGAATGTTGAAGCATCTATTCCGTTCTCAATACAGAACTCCTCGTCGATAATGAGAAAACGGTAATCTGTCTCGCCTTTTCCGAACAGACAGTGAACCGCCCCACAGTTGATAACTGCAATATCCCCCTTTGATAGATTTACAGTCACTGCTCCGGAACGCAAGCTAACCTCGCCCTCACGAACGAAGATTATCTCCGGACTGTCGTGCCAATTGGAATAACCGCTATTCTTTTTCGCTCCCTTGCCGACCTTAAACGGCAAAAGCTTATTTTTTTTTATGGATAAATGATGCTCGTAAACTTCTGCCATATCGCACCCCAAACATCAATATAGTTCAAATAATTATCAATATAAGCGTTGAAATATCTTATTTTATATTATACAATATAATCAAGGAAAGTCAATACATTATACAAAAAAGGAGATTAATATTATGAAAATTCTCGCAATAGGCGCACATCAGGACGACCACGAATTCCGCGTTGGCGGCTGCGCCCAAAAATGGGTGAAGGCAGGCCACGAGGTAAGATTCCTCAGTATGTGCAACGGTTGCGGCGGTCACCACATTATGACCCCCGAGGAAACCACGCTTCGCCGCTCACGAGAATCACGCAAAGTGGAAGAATTCCTTGGAATTCGGTACGATGTTTGGGATATAAACGACTGCGAGCTTATGGCCGATCTTGATACCAGAAACCGCTTGATCCGTTACATACGCGCTTTCTCGCCTGATCTTATTATTACACACAGAGCCAACGACTATCACGCGGATCACAGAGCAAGCGGACAGCTTGTACAGGATGCTTCGTATATCCTCACAGTTCCGCACACCTGTCCCGACGTACCCGCAATGCTCAGAATGCCGACAATAATATATTATGAGAACACATTTAAGCATCCTCCGTTCAGACCGGACTACGTTATTGCTATAGATGACGTTATAGACGGAAAGCTCCATATAGCAGACCTGAACGAAAGCCAGGTGTACGAATGGCTCCCCTACAACAGAGGTGAAGAGGTGCCCACAGACCCGAACGAGCGTTTCAAATGGCTTAAGGGTATGGAAATTGACGAAAACACTCCCGACGAAGAGATAATGGCTGCTAAGAGAGGTTATGCCGTACAGTTTGCAAAGCCCGCTGTAAGATTCAGAAAAGAGCTTATAGAGCGCTACGGTTACAAAAAGGGCTCAAAGGTAAAATATGCGGAAGCTTTTGAGCTTTGCGAATATGGCTCCGCGCCGTCAGAGGAACTGCTCCGCGAGCTTTTAAACCTATAAAATCATCAAAATACACAAAAACAAAAATTACACAAAGGAGATTAGTATTATGAAAATTCTCGCAATAGGCGCACATCAGGATGATAACGAATTCCGCGTTGGCGGTTGCGCCCAAAAATGGGTGAAGGCAGGACACGAGGTAAGATTCCTCAGTATGTGCAACGGCTGCGGCGGTCACCACATTATGACCCCTGAGGAAACGACGCGCCGTCGCGCGCGCGAATCACAGGAGGTTGCGAAATTTCTTGGTATTCAGTACGACATTTGGGATATAAACGACTGCGAGCTTGTAGCTGATCTTGAAACCAGAAACCGCCTGATCCGTTACATACGCATCTACTCACCGGACCTTATTATTGCACACAGACCGAACGACTATCACGCAGACCACAGAGCAAGCGGACAGCTCGTGCAGGATGCTTCGTATATCCTCACCGTCCCGCACACCTGCCCCGACGTACCCGCAATGCTCAAAATGCCAACAATAGTATACTATGAGGACTCCTTCAAAAACCCTGAATTCCAAGCAAGTTTTGTTATTGCTATTGATGAATATATGGACGGAAAGCTTCACATTGCAAGTCTGAACGAAAGCCAGGTGTACGAATGGCTCCCCTACAACAAGGGAGAGGAAGTCCCCACCGATCCAATCGAACGTTTCAAATGGCTCAAAGGCATAGAAATTGACGAAAATACGACAGATGAAGAAATAATGGCCGCAAATAGAGGCTATGCCGTAAGAAGTGCTAAATCTGCCATAAGATTCAGAAAAGAGCTTATCGAGCACTACGGCTGCGAAAAGGGCTCAAAGGTAAGATATGCGGAAGCATTTGAGCTTTGCGAATACGGCTCTGCACCTTCAGAGGAAATGTCTCGCGAACTTTTTGATATGTAAATATTTGGGAGAGGAATCACTATGAAAACCGTAAAAGAACTGAAAATTGAAGAACTCACTATTAAGCAGAAGCTCGGCATGCTGGACGCGGCAATTATTGCTTCACACTATCCCGAAGAGACGCTGAATTACGTATTTGACCTTATACGTAATCATTCGCTAGGTGCGGTGTGGATTCAAGTGACGGGAGAAAATCCGGAAAAGCTTACAAAAATGGTCAGGGAAATTGCGGATTATCCAATACTAATAATAACCGATGCGGAATCCGGTATCGGTGAATACAAAATCGGAAGACATAACGCTATAGGATGCACAGGAAGCGAAAAGCACGCGTATGCATTTGGAAAGGCTACCGCGGTAACCGCGAGAAAAATGGGATACAGCATTGTTTGCAACCCGGTAGTGGACGTTAACACGCGCGGATCGGCTCGTGCGCTCGGCTCAAATAAATATGAAGTTGCAAGGCTTGCCGCGGCAGTGGCAAGAGGCATGCACGACGCCGGAATACTCACCGTTGCAAAACACTATCCGAGTGGAACCACTCCCAGATACATAGACTCACATATGGAAGAGGGTTACTCGGAGCAAACGCGCGAGGAGCTTCTCGATTACAGCCTGTACGCCTACAAGCAGTTGATGAAAGAGGGGTTGATCGACGGAATTATGGTGGGACACCACCGCTTCCCGAAGATAGACGACAAGTATCCGGCAAGCCTTTCAAAGAAGGTTATTGACATCATAAAAGACGAAGGCTTTGAAGGCTTCTTTATTACCGATGCTCTCAGCATGATGGGTATTATAGGAAAATTCGGAAAGACCGAGTCAAAGGGAATGGCAATTGCGGCAGGAAACGACCTCGCTCTCTCCTTCACCCGTGAAACTCAAGTGAACCACGAGGCGATAATTTCCGGCTTTGAGAATGGAATCTTTGACGAGGAAAGACTGAACGATGCGGTACGCCACGTCCTCGAGGCTCAGAGAAAATCGATGGCAGAGCCGAAATACACGGAGCTTACCGATGAAGAGATCGCACTGTGCAAAAGCATAAACGGTGATGCCGTATACGAGCGCTCGGACGAGGGAATCTCTCCTTCGATCTCAAAGGACGGACGCCATCTGTTCGCGGTTATGGTACGCAACCAGCAGGATATAACTGCCGACGGAGGAGTTGAGGTAGATACCTTCTCAAGTCCCTGGCTTTCCCCCTCCGCTGTAATAAACAAATTACAGAAAACCTTCCCTAATTCCAAGGTGTTGGCATACCATCAGTTCCCACATAGCAATCAAAACCAAAGAATACTCACTGACTCGGTCGACCATGACGACCTTATTTTCCTGACGTTTTCAGAGAATCTTGCCTACTCGGGAGGAGATCATCTTACGCGCAGAGTCGAAGCGCTCATAAATGCGGCGCAGAGCACCGGCCGTGTATCGGCGCTTTTACACTTTGGAAACCCATGCATCCTTAATAATCTCGTACATATCCCAAGGCACATACTTGGCGGACTTAGTGCGAATTCGATTGAAGCCGCGATAGATATTCTGGCAGGCGACAGAGAGGCAAAAGGCGTTCTCACTTACGACGTGACTCTTAACTGACAAAACATTTAAAAAACAAGAGTAAGAATAGAAGGTTTATCCCGCTATTCTTACTCTTTTCGTTATCCTGAAAAATTTCT
This sequence comes from Eubacteriales bacterium, assembly GCA_045652665.1. Lineage (GTDB taxonomy): Bacteria > Bacillota > Clostridia > Oscillospirales > CAG-272 > UBA1740. The sequence goes on from JAZRUS010000064.1 coordinate 27,409, forward strand.
CAAAGCCTCATAGGCTTAGTCCGCTTTTATTTTCTCGGGCTGGTCAAGCCTGTACTTCTGCTGGTAATAAACGAATTTCTGCTTAAAGATCACGCTTTCCATCGTCTGCTCGTTAAGCCTGTGCATATCAAGGTCGCCAAGCTCGGCTGTCTCTATAATGCATCCGGCAATATTGGAGCAATGGTCTGAAACTCGCTCAAAATTAGTCAAAAGATCGGAAAGAACAAAGCCGTGCTCAATAGTGCATTCGCTCTTTTGAAGTCGATGGATATGATTGAGCCTTATCCTGTCGCGAAGCTCGTCAACGACCGCCTCGATAGGCTCTACCTCATTGGCAAGATCTACGTTATTTTCAACGAACGCCTTGTGGGTGATATCAAGAATATCGTTTATTGCGGTGCGCATCGTCTTCATTTCGCTGGTCGCCTGAGCCGAGAAGGATATCTTCTTATCATTCATTTCCTCAGCAGATTCAACGATATTGACGGAATGATCGGATATTCTCTCGAGGTCCCCGATGATATGAAGCAACTTAGTGACCTGCACAGCATCGGTATCGCTTAGGTCGTGGCTGGATAGTTTAACAAGGTAGCTTCCGAGCATATCCTCGAATTTATCGGCTCGATCCTCGAGCTCGCGAACCTCATCCGCCACCTTTACATCATACCCATCAAAGAGTGTCAACGATTTTTTAAGGGCGAGAATCGAAACGTCCGCCATATCAACCGCAACCTTAGAAGCTTGTTCTGCCGCTATCGAGGGCGTGTCAAACAGACGCTCGTCAAGCTTGTTAACGTTTTCGCTGGCATCATTCCTGTCACGGATTGTAAGCCTTGAAATCTTCTCAAGCTGTTTGTAGAATGGGGCTATAGCAATGACCGATAGGATCTTGAATATCGTATGAATTCCCGCAACACCCCACGCATTTATAGGATCCTGTGTAGGCATAAGTTCGAATATAGCATTTACAATGTAGTAGATTGAGAGCCATATAACAACGCCGATTATGTTAAAATAAAGATGGATTATGGCAGCACGCTTTCCATTTTTATTTGCGCTTACCGACGAGATCAGCGCAGTAACGCAGGTTCCTATGTTCTGACCCATAATTATCGGTATAGCCGCGCCATAGGAGATCGCACCGGTGACCGTGAGTGACTGAAGTATACCGACAGATGCAGATGAGGATTGCACTATCACAGTAAGCACAAGACCTGCAAGCACGCCGAGAATCGGATTTTCAAACATGGTCAGTATAGATTTAAAGGAATCGCTATTTTTAAGCGGTGAAACAGCTCCGGACATAAGATCCATTCCGACCATTAGAACTGCAAAGCCGAGAAGAATGTGACCTATTCCTTTTTTCTTATCTCTCTTTGCAAACATTGTAAAGCAAATACCAATAGCAGCGAGGACGGGCATCCACGCGTCCGGCTTCAGCCACTCTATCCAGTCAAGATCAACTGTCCCCTCACCGATGCTGGACAAAGCCGTGAGCCAAGCGGTAACGGCAGTACCGACATTCGCGCCCATAATAACTCCAACCGACTGCAAAAGAGACATCGCACCGGAGTTTACAAAGCCGACGACCATTACAGTCGTTGCCGACGAGGACTGAATTACTGCTGTTACTATGAGTCCGAGAAGGAAGCCGCGCACGGGACTTGAGGTCATCTTGCCAAGTATGAGCTTGAGCTGATTTCCCGCGCTTTTCTTAAGCGCGTCGCCCATAATGTCCATGCCGTACAGAAACAGCGCAAGTCCGCAAAACAGTGTTAAAACGTTAAAAATTGTCATTATCAAAACCTGCCTTATTATTTGTCGTATACGCCGGCGATCTCTCCGACGTCGCGAAGGATATACTTAGGTCTGTAAGGGAACTTGCTGACCGTATCCTCGGTCGATACGCCCGAAAGGACGAGCACGGTGTCAAGCTCACTCTCTATGCCGGCAACGATATCGGTATCCATTCTGTCGCCGATTATTGCCGCGTCGATCCTATGGCAATCAAGCTTTTTAAGAGCGTGGCGCATCATAAGCGGATTTGGCTTTCCTACGAAATACGCGCTCTTTCCCGTCGTCATCTCTATAGGAGAAACAAGGGCACGGCACGCCGGTATTATACCGTTCTCCGATGGGCTGGTAAGGTCACTGTTCGTTCCGATTAGCTTTGCGCCGTTCATCACGAAGCGTACCGCCTTCTCTATTTTCTCATAATTAAGAGCCCTCGTCTCTCCGAATACGACGTAATCCGGATTAACGTCGTTCATACTGAACCCTGCCTCGTAAAGAGCAAAGGTCAGTCCGGGCTCACCTATAACGTATACCGAGCCGCCCTTACACTGACTCTTAAGGAAGGATGCGGTTGCAAGCGCGCTAGTATAAAAGTGACTCTCGTCAACGTCAAGCCCCATTCTTTCAAGCCGCTGAGCAAGCTCTCTCGGCGATCTTTCGGAAGAATTGGTAAGAAATAAAAACTTTTTATCATTCTCCCTTAACCACCTTACAAAATCATGGGCGTGCGGAATTATCCGGTTCCCGTGATAGATAACGCCGTCCATATCGCATATAAATGCGCTTTTCTTTCTAAGATCAGATAAATTACTCTGCATAGCTCCTCCAAACTTTATAGATTCTCAAGAAACTGTCATATAAACTGCTGATCGTTGATCAAAAGGCGGAATTTCATTCCAAGTTTGTCTGCCGCCTTACGGCACAGCATCATACGCCCGAGAAAAATTTCAAAATAATCCATAAGCGAGCTGATGTTCGTATCAATCTTAAGTTTTAACGTAACCTCTTTATCGCAGATCTCAAGGTTTGAATCTACCACAGAATAGTTAACTCTATCGTGTATATCAAAGGTGGCAAAATCCGAGTTTCTTACACGGGTTCGGCGCACGTCTGACTTATCAGCAAGAATAAGAGCCGCGGCGACTGCATTTACGGGAACTCCCGTACCCTCATCGTGGTTACCTATAGCAGTGACAACGGTGGCTATATCCTGCGCCTCCATTCCCATATTATCAAGTATACGGAATGCCATGACAGCACCGCTCTGCGAATGCTCTACCCTGTTAACAAGATTTCCAATATCGTGAAGATAACCCGCGATCTTCGCAAGCTCCACCGTATGAGCATCGTATCCGAGCGACTCAAGTATATACGCCGCGCATTCCGAAACTCTGCCTACGTGCGCGTAGCTGTGTTCGGTATAACCGAGGGCCTTCAGCGATTCGTCTGCCGCGTCTATATATTTTTTGATAGCCTCGTTCTTCTTTATGCTTTCGTACGTCGTCATTCTCTCTCCCAAAAAGTATTAGGCATATTCTGAAACATACCCCAATATAATTATACATATTATTTTCTCTTTTTTCAAGTCCCTAAGATTAAAAAATAATATTATAAAGAAAATAAAATATCAATCAAGTAACTGAAACAAACATAAAATATCAATAAGTAAATATCTGTGGGGCTTAGTGTTGACTTCCATATTTTTTTGTGCTATAATAGGTCATTATTTAAATTCACGGAGGAAAAAGGCATGTGGTTTACTGAAGCACTTGAATATCTGCGCGGATTTGGCATTATTCCAATCACAGTGAGATTCGTACTGGCTATTCTTGCCGGAGGACTAATCGGAATTGAACGTGGAAAGCAGGGACGCGCGGCGGGAATGAGAACACATATACTCGTTTGTATCGGTGCGGCACTTACTGCGATGCTCGGATTTTATTCTGCAGAATACACCCATGAATTTTGGGACTTTTCCTCCGACCCTATGCGTATCTCCGCACAGGTCGTTTCGGGCATAGGATTTCTCGGCGTCGGAACGATACTTCTAAAGGGAAGATTCCAGATAACCGGACTTACCACCGCGGCGTGCGTTTGGGCGACGGCAACTATAGGACTTGCGCTCGGCGCGGGATTTTACGAGGGCGCTCTGCTCGGCTTCGGTGCCATCTTTCTCACCGTTACCGTTCTCCACAAGCTCGAATATAAGCTCGGAAAGCAGCAAAGAAGGTACGGTATTTACGTAGAGGTCATATCCGATAAGCATATACGCCAGATCATAACCTTCCTCGAGGACACCTATCACGCTTCCGGAATTCAGGTAACTTCACCTCGGAGCGGAATAACCGGCAACGTAGGGGTTGAGGCAAATATAGCAAACCTCAAAAAGGACAATCCGCCGACTAAGTTGGTCTTGGAAATAGAGACGCTCGATTACGTCGTATTTGCAATCGAGTCGGTATAATTAAAGCAAATATGAAAGAGTTAAAACCTTTTCTTCCTTTACTGTAGCATCACAAAAAGAGCACACGGTCAGCTGTATTTTGCAGATACCGTGTGCTTTTTTCAATTTAATGTTACACGTATGACGTCATAGGAGGGGAGCGAAGATCCTGGTCAAGCTTCTCACGACCCATTCAAAAATGTTGAGACGCGAGTTCTCGGCAGAACGCTCATCAGAGACGGACATACTGTTAAAAAACTCTTCGCGTGCCGCGATTACGGTCGGAGAGGAATATATCCATACGGCATCCTCGAAATGATGTGCAAGACTCCTGAAGTCAAGATTGATCGTTCCCAAAATTGCATAAAGATCATCCGAAACGATGCATTTTTCATGCATAAATCCCGGCTGAAACTCATATATACGCACTCCCGCCTCTATAAGGTGAGGATAAGAGCTTTTCGTCATTATCTTTACAAGCTTTTTATCCGCAACACCGGGTGTGATTATACGTACGTCTACTCCGCGGAGCGCAGCATTTCGCAGACTCTCCGTCAGGTCGTAATCTATTATGAGGTACGGCGTTGTTATATAAACGTATTTTTCCGACTGATTTACGATATTAAGAATAGCGTTTTTTCCGACGGGACGGCTGTATATTGGCGTCGGACCGGAGCCAAACGGCAGATAATATCCTCCGTCTGCATCCTCAACCTCGCGGACCTCTGAGAGATATTTCTTCGTATCGGAAATCCCCGTTGCAGTGAGATCCCACGAAAATAGAAACAGCTTCAAAAAGCCTTCCACAGCCGTACCGCAAATTCGCACGCCCCCATCCTTCCAATATCCAAAGCGCTTTTTTAGGTTTATATATTCATCGGCAATATTAACTCCGCCGGTATACGCTACCTTACCGTCAACGATAAGTATTTTTCTGTGGTCACGGTGATTGTGAGCCACGGTTACCGTCGGCGTAGCGGGAGAAAATCTCAGACAGGATATCCCCATAGCGCCGAGCGTTCTGTCATATCTTGCAGGCAGTGTTTTCATGCATCCTATGTCATCGTAAAGAACCCTGACCTCAACGCCCTGCTGCGCCTTGGTTTTCAGTATATCAAGTATTCCCTGCCACATCTCGCCCTCCTCGATGATAAAGTATTCAAGGAAGATATATTTCTTCGCCTCGGAGAGATCGGCAAGCATATCTGTATACATCTCTTCTCCGCGAGAATACAGCCTTGATGAGCTTCCCCTATACAGAGCCGCCGTCGGATCATCATTCATTATTGCGTACGCCTTGCCAGTAGCAAGCGCGGACGACTCGGAGAGATCGCGATACACCCTATCGTGTATCTCAACGCACCCTTGGCCCTCCGCCCCAGGAGGAATATGAAGATTTTGAAAGACCCTCTTCATAAACCTCGCCTGCTTTTTAGATATACGCCGTGAATAAAAGATCGCATAAAGCACCGCGCCAAACGGGGGCAGAAGGAGAACGACGACGAGCCATGATACCTTATATTCGGGATTCGCATTTCTGTTTACGATCGTTACCATCACCCCTACATTTACGGCAATGATAAATATAAGAGCATACGCTGAATATTCATACGCCTCGAACAAGAGGTAAAAAATCAGTGCAAGCTCCACGGCTATGGCAAGAGCTGACACCGCATATCTGGAAAACACCGTCCTGCATATCTTTTTCATTATTCACCTCAAAAAACGGTACTAAAGTTTATTTTAGCACCGTTTTCTGTTTCGTTATTCGATTTTATGTGAATAATTTGTATAATTTTTGCCAGGTCCGATTAAAGATGAAGTACCCTATCCTTTATTTCCTCGGTTCTTCCCTGATTCCAATACTGAGTACCTATATATCCGCACGTCCTGCGAGCCACGTTCATTTTGGACTGATCGCGGTTCTTGCAATTGGGACACTCCCACACGTGCTTACCGTCCTTATCCCTTTCTATAACTATCTCTCCGTCATAGCCGCAAACCTGACAGTAATCACTCTTGGTATTGAGCTCGGCGTACATAATGTTATCATAAATAAACTGCATAACACCAAGCACCGCTTCTATATTATTCTGCATATCCGGAACCTCTACGTAAGAGATAGCACCTCCGGGCGAAAGTGCCTGGAACTTCGCCTCAAAGGCGAGCTTGTCAAATGCGTCCATAGGCTCGGTAACGTGAACGTGATAAGAATTTGTAATGTAATTTCTATCGGTTACGCCGCGAACTATACCAAAGCGGTTCTGAAGGCACTTCGCGAATTTATAGGTTGTGCTTTCGAGCGGAGTGCCGTAAAGCGAATAGTCGATATTTTCCTCCGCCTTCCATTTTGCGGTATAGGAATTCATCATCCTCATTATTTCAAGTCCGAGAACCTCTCCCTCCGGCTCGGTAAGCTTCTTACCGATAAGAGCATACACGCACTCCCAAAGTCCCGCGTATCCAAGCGAGAGGGTCGAATATCCCCCGTGAAGATACTTATCTATCGGCTCCCCCTTATTCAGTCGGGTGAGAGCACCGTGCTGCCAGAGTATCGGCGCGGCATCGGAGAGCGTGCCGCTCAGTCTTTCGTGACGGCACTGTAAAGCTCTGTGGCAAAGCTCCATTCGCTCGTCAAATATCCTTCTGAACTCCTCCATATCCCCCTTTGCGCTGAGTCCGATATCAACGAGATTCACCGTGACGACGCCCTGATTGAACCTTCCGTAGTATTTCGGCTTTCCGTCCTCGTCAACGTAGGGGGTGAGGAAGCTGCGGCATCCCATACAGGTATAGCACTGACCGTCGCCGTTTTTATCGACCTTGTTTTTAAGCATTATCTTCTCGGAGATATAATCGGGAACCATTCGCTTTGCGGTACATTTTGCCGCAAGCCTCGTAAGATAATAGTACTTACTTCCCTCTCTTATGTTATCCTCCTCAAGAACGTAGATAAGCTTCGGGAATGCCGGCGTTATCCAAACGCCCGACTCATTCTTTACACCCTGTATCCTCTGGGTGAGGACCTCCTCAATGATCATTGCGAGATCTTGGCGCTCGCGCTCGTCGGCCGCCTCTCCGAGATACATAAATACAGTGATGAACGGAGCTTGACCGTTCGTAGTCAAAAGCGTTACTACCTGATACTGAATGCACTGAACGCCTCTCTGTATCTCCTCGCGCAGTCTTGCCTCGGTTATGCGCTCAATAGCCGCAGCGTCGGTAACACCGACCTCAAGGAGCTCCTTCTCAACCGATTTGCGAAGCTTCTTACGGCTGATATCAACAAACGGGGCGAGGTGAGTCAGGCTGATCGACTGACCGCCGTACTGATTCGACGCTACCTGCGCGATTATCTGAGTAGCAATATTGCATGCGGTGGAGAAGCTGTGCGGCTTTTCTATCATCGTTCCGCTGATAACGGTACCGTTCTGCAGCATATCCTCAAGATTTACCAGATCGCAGTTGTGCATATGCTGGGCAAAGTAATCTGCGTCGTGAAAATGGATTATTCCCTCCTCGTGCGCCTTTACAATATCCTCCGGAAGCAGTATTCTCCTTGTTATATCCTTAGAAACCTCGCCCGCCATATAGTCGCGCTGAACGCTATTGACGGTGGGATTCTTATTCGCGTTCTCCTGCTTTACCTCCTCATTATTGCATTCAATGAGGGTGAGTATCTTATCATCGGTAGTGTTTGAGCGGCGAACGAGCTCCCTTTTATAGCGGTACGTTATATACGCCTTTGCAAGAGTATATGCGCCGAGCTTCATTATCTCATCCTCAACGAGATCCTGCACTTCCTCGACACTGACGGCGCGATTCATTTTCTCGCACTTCTTACAAACGCTCTCGGTCAGAGCCACAACGTACGCCTCGCTGATTCTGTCGTCCGGCTCAACCGCAGCATTTGCCTTTCTTACCGCGGCAGATATCTTCTCCGCGTCGAATATCACCTCTGAGCCGTTTCTTTTTATAAGCTTCATATTCTTTCCTCCTGCCGCCCACGGCGGCACCTTATACGTAATCGTTTTATCGTGTGATAATATTATAACTATATATTGTGTATTTGTCAATAGAAAAACTCAATATATTGTGATTTTGTCTAATAAATTTTTGCCTTTATCCCGTATGTTTTTTGTTCATTTTACCACTTGACAGCTATCGTACGTAAATAAAACAAGGCAGAAAAAATATTTATTTTTTATTACACAATTATTATATATTTGTTCATAAATCGAAGCTATAATTATATTGAATAAAAAAGTTAGGAAGAAACAGATGCTGCAATTAAGGGAAATCAAAAAGGATTACGTTACCTCATCGGAAACAGTTTCCGCATTGAAGGGAGTATCCATTTCATTCAGGCAGAAGGAGTTCGTTTCCATTCTGGGTCCGTCGGGATGCGGAAAAACAACGCTCCTCAATATTATCGGAGGCCTTGACCATTATACGTCCGGCGATCTGATCATCCGCGGAACAAGCACCACCGCGTTTAAGGACAGGGATTGGGACGTATACAGAAACCACAGGATCGGCTTCATTTTCCAGAGCTACAACCTTATTCCACACCAGACCATCCTTGGAAACGTTGAGCTCGCCCTTACGATTTCCGGAGTCAGCAAGGAAGAGCGGATAAGCCGCGCGAAAAACGCTTTAGACCGCGTCGGCCTCTCCGGTCAGTACTATAAGAAGCCCAACCAGCTCTCAGGCGGTCAGTGTCAGAGAGTTGCTATCGCACGCGCTCTTGTAAACGACCCCGAAATACTCCTTGCGGATGAGCCGACGGGCGCGCTTGACACCGTAACGTCCGTTCAGATAATGGATCTCATAAAGGAGATTTCCGGCGAGCGACTCGTAATAATGGTTACGCACAACCCGGAAATTGCAGACAAATATTCTACGAGAATAATACGGCTTCTCGACGGTAACGTTATAGAAGATACCAATCCCTTCTCCCCCGAGGATGAGGCGGCAGAAAGCGCACGCATCCTTGCCGAGGAGGAGATAGAGCTAAATGAGGAATTCAATGCGAGAGTTGAAGAATCGGTAAAAATCAAGGGGGCGAATACCGAGGGATCCGCGCAAGCTGCTCCCGTCATTTCCGAAAGAAAAAAAGAAAGCATAAAGCGCAAAATAGTGAAGAAAAACAAGGAAAAGGCAAAAATGTCCTTCTTCACGGCATTTATGCTCTCCGCCAAAAACCTTTTATCTAAAAAAGGTCGCACCACTATGGTCGGAATAGCCGGCTCGATCGGTATCGTCGGAATCGCGCTCGTCCTTGCATTTTCAGCAGGCATTAAGGGCTATATAGCCTCAATGCAAGATGATATGCTCTCCGGTAACCCGATAGAAATAGCCGAGACAGGCTTCAACGCAGGCGCGCTTGCCGATCTTATGGAGGTCGCGGATATAGAGGAGCCCGAAAAGCTTGCCGACAAGGTATATATTTCGAGCGTAATAGAGAATCTCGCAGAAATGAGCGAAAGCCTTGAGAGACTCTTTAAGGCTAACACCATAACCTCGGATTACGTTGAGTACGTAAAATCTATGCCGACCGAAGCATACAACGCGATGCTTCTCAGCTACGGGATAAACATGTCCGCAAACATATTCACCGACTTTAAATACAATTCAAGCACCGATGCTGAGCATATTTCGGTAAAAAGACTGATAGACGTTTACACGTCGGTATTAAAGGAAACGAAATACGAGTCCTATTCGTCGTTCATCCCCTATCTCGTGCCCTCTATGCAGCAGGCACCGCCGAACAGCGATTATATACTGTCTCAGTATACTCTGCTCGGAAACAGCGAAATTGCCGATGAAAAGCATGAGATCATGCTCGTATTGAACCCCGAGGACGAGATATCCGATCTTCTTCTCGCCGCATTCGGATATTATACGCAGGAGGAATTCCTTGCTATAGTTGATAAGGCAACTGCGGACGATCCGAATAACTATCCCTCAATGTCGGCATATCGCGATTACTTCGACTATTCAGAGTTATTAGGAAAGCGCTTCATTTGGTATCCTACCGACAGCGTGTTCACCTCTACCGAGGGCGATTTTGCCGCAAAAATGCTGAACGGCTCCTACAAGTATGAATCAAAGTTTGAGGGAGAAGACATCGGAAAGGACGGTCTTGAGCTTAAGGTAGTCGGAATACTTACGCCGAACGATACAATTTCCTACGGATGCCTTACCTCCGGAATCTATTACACCGAGGAGCTGACAAATCACATTCTCGAAGCTAACGCAAGCTCTGCTTATATCGAGTATCTGAAATCCGCTCTCGCGGCAACCGAGATCGGGTCACGCTCCTTCCCCATTCCGAATCCCGACGATCCTGAAAATCCCACGATCATCAGCCTCATATTCTCTACTCTTTATAATTACGACTACAGGTACGACGATCCGACCACCGAGGTCGACGAGTCGCTGGATGAGAATGGCAATCCGTCAAAAAAGGCGGCAATAGGAATGATATCTCCCACGGCTTCAAGCATATCTCCCACTGCCATGTTCGGCTCCGCGAATACCGATCCTACGGAAACTCTTGAAAACAGCAGACAGCTTCTTATACGCAATCTGGGCGGAAACGCTGTTGCTAACAACATTCTTATATATCCTAAGTCATTTGATGAAAAGATCCTCGTCACCGAATATCTCGACAAATGGAGTGACGAGAACGAAACGATTACCGTAAACGGCAACGTCATACCGCTTGAGGAGCGCGTGCAGGTAACATACACCGACACTCTCGAGCTTATAATCAGTATGATAAATACAATGATAGACGTCATTTCCTACGCACTCATAGCCTTCACGTCGGTTTCTCTCGTCGTATCTACTGTTATGATAGGAATAATCACGTTTGTATCGGTGGTTGAGAGAATAAAGGAGATCGGCGTTATTCGTTCGCTTGGCGGAAGGAAAAAGGACGTCAGCCATCTGTTCAATGCAGAGACCTTCATTATCGGTCTGCTTGCGGGACTTATCGGCGTTGGCGCAACCTATCTTATCTCCATAATAGTTAACCTCATACTTGAGCCGCTGATCGGATATTCAAGGATTGCCGCGCTTCCCATCTCTAACGCAATCATCCTTGTAGCCCTAAGCATCGTGCTTACGCTTATTTCGGGACTTATCCCCGCAAAGAGCGCAGCAAACCGCGATCCCGTTGTCGCGCTTCGCACGGAATAAGCAGCGGCTGCTCCGGCAACTAATTTTGGCCGTCCCTCTGAAATACAACCGAGGGACGGTCAACTTTTAAAGCCTATACTAAAATAACATTGAACATATAAGATTCAATTCTCTTACAGTGTGCGAAAATGAATAAAAAACAAAATAATACACAAAATTCATAAAAACTACTTGACAAAGCAATTTTTATATGATAAAATAATCAAGCGCTCAACGAAGAGCGCGGATTTATCATATATCTAGCGGAATTGTGTAGTGGTAGCACAGCAGACTCTGACTCTGTATGCCTGGGTTCGAATCCTAGTTCCGCTGCCAAAAAACCTCGTTCTTCGGAACGAG
>JAZRUS010000065.1:0-15097 GCA_045652665.1 Eubacteriales bacterium
ATCGTAGCCATGTCGTTCTGTGAGCCAAGGAGTTGAGGATTTAATTTGTCTTCCTAAGACCGCTTGGCCTCCGACTTCTTTGGATACGAGGTTTCCCGCTCGCTTAAAGCATGCGAGGGAGCACTGCTTGTTGTTGACTCGACTCAAGGAGTTGAGGCACAAACTCTTGCTAATGCTTACCTTGCCATCGATAACGACCTTGAGATCCTTCCCGTGATAAACAAGATAGATCTTGCAAGCTCTGACGTAGAGGGTACAAAGCGGGAGATCGAGGACGTTATAGGCATTCCTGCCGACGATTCGCCTGCTATAAGCGCGAAAAACGGTATAAATATCGAAGATGTGCTTGAGAAGATCGTAACGCATATTCCCACGCCGTCGGGAGATGAGAATCTTCCCCTGAAGGCGCTTATATTCGATTCGCACTACGACCCCTTTCTCGGTGTCGTGGTGTACATAAGGATCTTTGACGGAAGGGTCAGAGCCGGGGACCGTATAAGGCTTATGGCTGCGGGTACGACCTTTGAGGTCGTTGAGGTAGGAAATCTTCAGCCTTTCGGACTTGAACGCTGTGACGTTCTCTCTGCCGGCGACGTAGGATATATAACCGCATCAATAAAGACTGTCGGTGATACTAAGGTGGGTGACACCGTAACGCTTGCCGAGGGGGGCGCAGACGAGCCGCTATCCGGCTTCCGCGACGTCCATCCTATGGTATATTCGGGTATCTATCCTGCTGACGGCGCAAGGTACGGAGATCTCAGAGACGCTCTTGAAAAGCTCAGGCTGAACGATGCCTCTCTCGTATTTGAGCCGGAGACCTCCGTTGCGCTCGGATTTGGATTCCGCTGCGGCTTCCTCGGTCTTTTGCATATGGAGATCATTGAGGAGCGACTTGAGAGGGAATTCAATCTCGATCTTATAACGACCGCTCCGTCGGTTATATACAAGGTAGAGCTTCGCAGCGGAGAAACCATACTTATTGACAATCCCTCGAAATTCCCTACAGCGGATGAGATCGGATGTGCATATGAGCCGATAATGAATGCGAGCATCATAACTCCTACCGATTACATCGGCGGCATTATGGATCTGTGTCAGGACAGGCGCGGTGTATTCGTTGATATTAAATATATCGATACCGAGCGCGCGGAGCTTCATTACGAGCTTCCGCTCAACGAGATCATATATGACTTCTTCGATGCGTTAAAAAGCCGTACGAAAGGATATGCTTCTCTTGATTATGAGCTGAAGGGCTATAAGGAGTCGAAGCTTGTAAAGCTTGACTTTATGCTGAACGGTGAGGTCGTTGACGCTCTTTCCTTTATAGTCTTTGAGGACAGAGCTTATTCCAGAGCAAGAAAGATCGCTGAAAAGCTTAAGGAAAACATCCCGCGCCAGCTATTTGAAATACCTATTCAGGCAACGATCGGTTCTAAAATAATCGCGAGAGAAACCGTAAAGGCAATGCGTAAGGACGTTCTGGCAAAATGCTACGGCGGTGATATAACCAGAAAAAAGAAGCTTCTTGAAAAACAGAAGGAAGGTAAGAAGAAGATGCGTAAGCTCGGAAGTGTTGAAGTTACACCCGAGGCATTTATGGCGGTTCTCAGGCTTGATGATGAGAGCTGATCCGATCGGTCTCTACCTGCATATTCCGTTTTGCCTTCAGAAGTGTAACTACTGTGATTTTTGCTCCTTTGCGAATGTCGGGGGGGAGGCAAGAGATGCGTATATATCTTCCCTTGAAAAAGAGATCAGGTCATATCGACGCGGCGAAAGAGTTGCTGTAGACACCGTTTTTTTCGGCGGTGGAACACCGTCGCTTTTATCGCCTTCGGAATTTGAGAGACTGTGTCGCGCTATAGATGAAAGCTTTGCGATTGACGGAAACATTGAGTTTACAGTTGAGGCAAACCCAAAAACCTTAGATCGCGATAAGCTTTACGCTTATCGATCGCTTGGAGTCAATAGAATTAGTATCGGTCTACAGTCAATTCACGAAAACGAGTTGAAAATGCTTGGCAGAATTCACACTCTCGAAGATTTTAAAAAAACGTATGACCTCGCATTAAGCTCCGGAATTTCGAATTTGAATATCGACGTTATGTACGGCATTCCGGAACAGACCGAGGAAAGCTTCATTAAAACGCTTGAATTTGTAACCTCGTTATCACCTACGCACATTTCCGCCTACGGTCTGATTCTCGAAGAAAATACTAAATTTTGGCGTATGAAGGAAACGCTCTCTCTGCCGGATGAAGATGCCGAACGTGCAATGTATGATTTGACATGCGAGCTTCTTTCATCCCGTGGCTATTCACATTACGAGATTTCAAATTATGCAAAGGATGGGTATGAATCCCGACACAATTTGAAATATTGGAGATGCGAAGAATATATTGGAGTAGGGTTGTCCGCTCACTCGTATTTTAACGGTAAAAGATACGCGGTAACCGATGATATGTCGGTATATTTATCTCCCGATAAGAAACAATATATATCAGTGGAGGAGTTCGATACTGTAGACCGTGCGTATGAGCACGTAATGCTCTCGCTCAGACTTCGAGAGGGTCTTGATCTTGACGGATACCGATTCAAATTCGGATTTGATTTTCTCGAAGGTCGTAAGGAATTGATTGATCGCTATATCAGTGGCGGTTTTTTGCAGATTCAAGATAACCGTTTGCGGCTTACAGAAAAAGGTTTTTACGTAAGTAACACAATTTTAACCGATTTGCTATAATTACTACTTGACATACGGGCGATAATATAATAAAATATAATCAATAAAACATATGGAGACTTGCTATGATAGACAATAATGAAAACGTTAACGTTGAGGAGCTTGACGAGGCTCCCGTATTTACCTTGACCGATGAGGAGACCGGAGAAGAAAAGGACTTTGCTCTTATTGCACGTGCGGAGATAGACGATCAGCTTTATTTTGCACTTGAGCCGGCAGATGAGGAGAGCGAGGAGTACGTTATTCTCAAGGTCTTTGAGGACGGTGACGATATTGTTCTCGAAAGCATTGATGACGATGACGAGTTTGAAAAGGTTGAGGATTTCTTTAACGATCTTCTCTTTAACGAGATCGATTACGACGCTGAATAATTGAATGTTCATCCTGCGTGGTGCGTGATATTGTGATATTTGGACCTACACACATTCATCGGGAGCTTGGACTTCTGTTGTCGGGATGCAGGCCTCCCGTCGGGAGCTGTCATTGACCCTCTCTAAACGGACGTTGGAAGCGCAAAGCAACAGAGAGAGCACCCACCTGTATATACAGGGTTAAAAATTGCCTTACACGGCCTCGCGGGGACAATAAGACCGCCGACAGAAAAAATCTGTCGGCGGTCTTTTATTTATATATTCGTTCATATAATTAATCAGTACATTATTTCAAGATGAAGGACGAATATGTTTATGAACGAGAAATTCAACGGATTGACAGAGTCTGAGGTGATAGAATCAAGAGAAAAAAACGGAGACAACTCTCTTAAGAAGGAAAAGACAAAGAGTATTCTGAGACGTTTTTTTGAAAATCTGAACGACCCGATAATAAAGGTTTTGATCTTCGCGCTTATAATAGAGGTTATATTTACGTTCGGTCAATGTAACTTTTTTGAGGTAGGAGGCATTTTGTTTGCCATTCTTATCGCAACTACTGTATCCACCGTTTCGGAGTACGGAAGCGAAAAGGCGTTTGCAAAAATGCAAGAGGACGGCGACGGTCGCACCGTACGGGTTGTTCGATGCGGAGAGGTCAGGGAGATCGGTGTCAGCGATCTTGTTGTCGGAGATATAGTGTACCTCTGTTCGGGAGAGAGAATACAGGCAGACGGATATATAATTTCGGGAAATATCAAGGTTGATCAGTCGGCACTCAACGGAGAGAGCCGCGACGTAACGAAAAAGGTATGTAAGCCGGGGGCGTCTTTTGACCTTTCAGACAGTGCGTGTGTGTTTCGTGGGTCGCTTGTTTTGAGCGGAGAGGCGGTTATGAGGGTTGCGCGCGTAGGAGCAGCTACCTATTACGGTATGGTTGCGCGTGACGTTCAAACCGAGACGAGAATAAGTCCGCTTAAGCTCAGGCTGTCAAAATTCGCGTCCCAAATCAGTAAGATCGGATACGTTATGGCGGCTATCGTTGCCTTCGCTTATCTTTTTAATTCCTTTGTGGTTGATAATAATTTTACAGTTACAAAAATAGCCGCATCCTTTAGAGACGTCGGTTTTCTTGTATCTACCTTAATTCATGCACTGACGCTTATGATAACCGTGGTTGTGGTTGCGGCACCGGAGGGATTGCCGATGATGATAACCGTTGTTTTGTCAGCAAATATGAAGAAGATGCTAAGGGACGGAGTTCTGGTTAAAAAAATGGTCGGTATAGAGACTGCGGGATCCCTAAATCTTCTTTTCACCGATAAAACAGGCACGATTACGACGGGAAAGCTTGAATGCGATAGAATAATAACCGCCGATTCAACTTATAAAGCAATAACTTCTCTCAAAAAGCAGACTGCGATATACGAGATTATGAGCTTGTGCGCAAAGTATAATACAGATGCTGTCATATCCAGCGGAAGAGCAGTGGGGGGAAACGGAACGGACCGCGCGCTTGCTACGTACTTCAAGGATTCAAGAGTCGCTAGCTCTCAGGTTGTTGCTAAAGAATCATTTTCAAGCGAAAAGAAGATGTCATCGGTCACCTTCTCCGACGGAATGACCGTAATCAAGGGTGCGCCGGAGCTGATCATAGCAAGGGCAACTCTCGCTGTGGGGGATGACGGAGAGGTAAGAAGCTTTGTCAGGTCTGATATAGAGTCATCGTTCTTATCTGCGGCAAGAGAGGGAAACCGTGTGATCGCGGTTGCGTATAAGACCAAGGATTCCGAAGCGCTTGTTTTTGTTTCTCTGGTGATACTCAAGGATAAGATAAGACGAGGGGTTAGAGAATCCGTACGCGGTGTTCAGCGCGCCGGTGTCAGAGTTATAATGCTGACCGGAGACAGTAAGGAAACTGCTGCGGCAATAGCGAGGGAATGCGGAATTTTGCGCTCTGATGCGGGTGAGCTTGTAATGACCTCCTCAGAGCTTTCGGCACTTGACGATGAGGGTGTAAAGCAGATTCTACCTCGACTCTCCGTTTTAGCGAGGGCGCTTCCGCAGGACAAGGTAAGGCTGGTCAGGCTGTCGCAGGAGCTTGATCTTGTAGTGGGAATGACGGGCGATGGAATAAACGACGCCCCCTCGCTAAAGCTCGCTGACGTAGGGTTCGCTATGGGAAACGGTCAGGATATAGCTAAGGGGGCAGGGGACGTTATTCTGCTGGATAACAGCTTCTTCTCAATAAACAGAACGATTCTGTACGGAAGAACGATATTTAAATCGATCAGGAAGTTTATAACCTTCCAGCTGATAATGAATCTTGCGGCGTGCGGAGTGTCATTGGTCGGTCAGTTCATCGGCATAGACAGTCCGATAACTATAATACAGATGCTTTGGGTAAACATTATTATGGATACACTTGGCGGCCTTGCCTTCGCAGGTGAGCCGGCGCTTGAATATTATCTTAAGGAACCGCCTAAAAGCCGTGACGAGCCTATCCTGTCGGGCAGTATGCTTCATCATATAGGATTCACGGGTTTTTATACCTTGTGCCTCTGCATTGCATTTTTGCGCCTCGATTTCTTTGCCGTCATTTTCGGCGGCGCAGGGAGCGCGACGTTTATGAGCGCGTTTTATGCTCTCTTTATCTTTGCGGGAATATTTAATTGCTTTGGCGCGCGGTGCGAGCGGATGTGGATACTGTCAAATATTAGCAGGAACAAGCCGTTTGCCACAATAATGCTTCTCATATCGGTTATTCAGATATTGATGATATACTTCGGCGGGACTCTTTTCAGAACCTATCCGTTGACTGCGAGAGAGCTTCTGTCGGTCATCCTTATAGCCGCGAGTGTCATACCGTTCGAGATGGTCAGACGTGTATTTTATAAGCTCAGGCGCAGAAAAAAACGAGAATTTAAGGCTTGATATACGGGAGCTTTGGCACCTTTACGTCCTCTTTTTCAGCAACCGAGGAGTATTTTCCAAGACAGTCACGGTCAAGCGCACCGAGAAATGCTTCTGCCTCGTACGCGACGAAGTCCCATAATTTATCCGCATTGTAGAGTCGCTTTTCCTTACCGCTTTCAAGATCGCATATGAACGCATGCTTCGGGGTCGGATTGATTATCATAATTTTCTTTCCGTCTCCCGGAGCTGCGTATTCAAAATGCCGCTCGAAGGTCACGTTGTGTTTTTTCGTACCGATTCGGTGTCTGAAAAAACCGTTTTTTTTCGATGTAAAGCATATTGGGATCTTATTTCTTATCCTGCCAATAACAAGACAGTCAAAGCTGCTTTTTTTGTTATTTACAGTGAAGGTACAGGTCTTCTTTCTTGAAAACAGAGAGGAATACGGGTTTTTAATTTCGGAAATCTCGTATTGATGCTCTCTTATGAGAATATTCAACTGTTTAAGGAATTTTTTTCTGACCTTCAGCGACGCGAGAATCCTTACGAAAATAATTAGGGCTATTATTCCGAGTATAATTAGGATTAAAACGGGTGCGGTGAGTAAGAGAGCTATCGTGCTGAGAAACGTATAGGCAAGAAATCCGATAAGGGGAAGATAGGGCAGGGTAAGAGGATATGCAACAGCGATAAGAAGCACTCTGAGAACTATTTTCTTTTTGCTTGTTATCTCCTCAAGCTCTCCGCGCCTGTCAAGCTCCAGCCAATACCTAGCGGCTTCGTATCTCTCAAATATGAGTAAAAGCGGAATAGCTATGAGGGTCACAATAAAGGGAATTAAACCGGCGGAATACGGACTTTTGCCGTCACCAAAATAAAACATTCCCGCTATTTCCCAGTTTGCGCCGAGGGCGGCTGCTATAGAGAGAAGCAATGTTGCGGGGATAAGCTCTGCAATGAAGGATTTGCAGCATATAGCGGTTTTCAGTGTAAGCTTTCCGGATTTGCTCTCCTTTACGCCGGCTATCAGCTCGTCACAGGCAATTCTGTTATATGAGAAAAGAAGACCGAATGCAGAGTTATAAACTATTACCGTGGATACGACTATAACAATACTTACAGCATAATTAGGGATATCTGCTACCATGTTTTCCTGAGCATATGTAAGCAATGCGGAAAGAGAAACCAGCAATTTTACGGTAAGCGCAATCGCGGCATTGCTAAAGCCCTTCATTATATACATCCATATCGGCTTCTGCTTTGATTCCATATCGGTCCTCCAATCTATCAATGGTCATTTTTGCGTTTTGTTTATATGACTTTTGACTGTTCTTTTTATGTGTATAAAGTGGTGAGGAACGGTTAATCTGCCAAAAGATTTGATAGATCAACAAAGTTTTTCGTGCTGAGTGCTTCGCCTCGCACCGTCTCCGGAAAACCAAGCGAAACGATTGATTCTGTTATTTTTTGCTTATTAATATGAGGCAGTTTTGCGCTTATAGCGTTGGCCAAGGTTTTTCTTCTCATCTCAAACGCGGCTCTTATCAGATCCTTGAAAAGCTTTTCATTTCGCGGTTGATACACAGCCTTGTCGTATAGGTCTATCCTAACGACAGCACTGTCCACCTTTGGAGCAGGTATGAACGAGCCTGCGGATACCTTAAACAGCTTTCTTACGGTTCCGTAATATCCAAGTACCGCCGTGATCGCTCCGTAGTCGCTT
This sequence comes from Eubacteriales bacterium, assembly GCA_045652665.1. Lineage (GTDB taxonomy): Bacteria > Bacillota > Clostridia > Oscillospirales > CAG-272 > UBA1740. Next base: position 7,754 of record JAZRUS010000065.1, read on the forward strand.
GTTCCCGGCTTCGCGCACAGTCTGGCGGCAACCTCGTTCTGAACCATTACGGTTATTGAGGAGAATTTGACACCGCTCTCGATCAGGTACATAAGTATCGGTGTTGTAATATAGTAGGGAAGATTGGCGCAGACCGAAACCGGCATTCCGTCTGAGTATTTATCGACAAGGGCTCTTATATCGGTTTTCATAATATCACCGTTAATCACGGTGATGTTATCGAACTCCGCAAGAGTTTTATCAAGTATCGGAATAAGCCCCTTATCTATTTCCACGGCAACAACCTTCTTGTATCTCACCGCAAGCTCTTGGGTAAGACATCCGATGCCGGGACCAATCTCTAAAATAAGACTTTCGGTATTATCGGTGCAGTTATCAGCTATATCCTCCGGGATCAGTCTGTTGGTAAGAAAGTTCTGCCCGTAGTCCTTGCGGAAGGTTATACCGGCATCGCTCATTAAACTTTTTATCACAGATAAATTGCAAAGATCCATAGAGCTTCCTTTCTTTGATAAGGTTTAAAAAAGAGAACCTTGCGGTTCTCTTGAGTATGGAGCTGGTGACCGGACTTGAACCGGTGAGCTGGTGTAACATTGACCGAAGGTCAAATTACTGAATAAACAGCACCCAAGGGTGCTGTACGAGTTTGCAAGCAAACTCTCTACATTGATTTCGTAATCTCAGGTCACCGACCGACAAACAAAAAAGAGAAGACTTACATCTTCTCTTGATTGGAGCTGGTGACCGGACTTGAACCGGTGACCTGTTGATTACGAATCAACTGCTCTACCAACTGAGCCACACCAGCAACGTTACTATTTTATCATCTTTCAGATGATTTGTCAATAGTAAAAACGTAAAATATAAATATTTTGATCGGGTAGACGTATTTTTGACTGCGCCTACCCGAAATAAACTATTCCTTCCAGCTAAGGCTTCTTGCCGTTGCCTTTTTCCATTCATTTATTCTCTCGATTCTCCACGCATCTGTTTGCACCGGTAAAAACTCTTTATCTATCCTTCTGTTTTCTCTTATCTCGTCAAGTGATTTATAAACACCGAGAGAAAGTCCTGCAAGATATGCCGCACCGAGTGCTGTGGTTTCAATGCACATCGGCCGTTCAATCGGTGTTCCAAGCACGTTCGATTGGAAGTCCATCAGAAGGTTGTTTGCGCTGGCACCCCCGTCGACCTTCAGCTTCTTAATTTTTATTCCGGATGAGCTTTCCATCAATTCAATAACGTCGCAGGTCTGGTAGGCTATAGATTCAAGAGTTGCTCTTATTATGTGGTTTTTTGTTGTTCCTCTTGTCAGACCTATGATCAGTCCGCGGGCATACGGATCCCAATGCGGAGCCCCCAGTCCTTGAAAGGCAGGAACTACTATGACACCGCCCGAGTCCGCAACCTTGGATGCGTAATACTCGCTGTCTTGCGCGGATTCGATTATCTTGAGCCCATCGCGAAGCCACTGTATTGCGGCTCCGCAGGTAAATACAGAACCCTCAAGCGCATAGCTTACTCTACCGTCAATTCCCCATGCAATAGTGGTAAGCAGTCCGTCATCCGTAATTACGGGTGTGTTTTCCGTATTCATAAGTAAAAACGCACCTGTGCCATAGGTGTTCTTTATTTCACCCCTTTCAAAGCAGCATTGTCCGAACAGTGCCGCCTGCTGATCTCCCGCAACGCCGCCGATCGGTATGCTCGCGCCCAATATCTTTGGGTCGGTATCGCAGAATATTGATGATGAGGGCTTAACCTCGGGTAGCATGTTCTCGGGTATGTCAAACAGATCAAGAAGCTCCTTGTCCCAGCACAGCTCTTTTATGTTGTAAAGCATCGTTCGCGATGCATTGGAATAATCGGTTGCGTGAAGCTTTCCGCCGCTCAGATTCCATATCAGCCACGAATCGACAGTTCCGAAGCAAAGCTCGCCGTTTTCTGCCTTTTCCCGCGCGCCTTCAACGTTGTCGAGTATCCATTTGATCTTTGTTGCGGAGAAGTAGGGATCGAGTATCAGTCCCGTTTTTTCTTTTACCTTTTTTTCATATCCTAGATTCTTTAATTCCTTACAATAATCTGCCGTGCGTCTGCATTGCCAGACTATTGCATTGTATATGGGCGCTCCCGTTTTCCTGTCCCAAACGACAGTCGTCTCTCTCTGATTTGTAATTCCTATTCCGTATATTTCATCCCAGCTCGCGCCGATCTTTAGGAGTGCCTCGGTCGCAACTCCGATCTGAGTTGACCATATGGTCATAGGATCGTGCTCGACCCATCCGTCCTTCGGAAAGATCTGAGGGAACTCGCGCTGTACAACGCTGTGAACGTTTCCGTGCTTATCAAACAGTATGCACCGTGAGCTTGTCGTTCCTTGGTCGAGTGACATTATGTATTTTTTCATTTTTGTCCTGCTCCGCTTGATGTTTTCTTAATTTTGCCTTTATCTCGGTTGTTTTACATATAAAATAACCGATTAAATTGTTAAATATATATAAAAAATTATCCTCGGGCATAGATACCCGAGGATAGGGAATTACTTGATTTCTACAGTAACATGCTTTCCGCATGTGTTCGCTGCGGCCTTCATTATTTGTCTGATAGCCTTTGCAATCTTGCCGTGCCGTCCGATAACCATACCGGTATCGTCCTCCGCAACGGTAAGAATAAGCTCGACGTCATTGCCGTTAACGTTTTCTTCAACGTTTACAGCATCGGGAGAGTCAACGATTGCACGCGCGATGTCTGTAAGTATTTGCTTCAGGTCCATTTGCGCTACCTGCTTTCCAGAGGAAAGCTCCTTCCGATAATATTAATGACGATTACTTAATGATTTCCGACTTCTTAAGAAGGGTTCTTACTGTCTCAGTGGGTTGTGCGCCGTTGTTCAGCCACTTTGTAGCCTTCTCAGCGTTGATTTTGATCTCAGCGGGATTGGTGAGGGGGTTGTAGTAACCAATTTCCTCAATGAACTTACCGTCGCGGGGAGATCTCTCGTCTGCTACGACAACGCGGTAGAAGGGAGCCTTCTTTGCACCAAGTCTCTTAAGTCTGATTTTAACTGCCATTTCTTTGTCCTCCAAAAATTGAAAAAATTTATAATAAAAATTATTATACCAGCTTAGAAGGGAAGCTTCATTCCCGCAAGATTGCGGCGCTTACCCATATTTGAAAATTGCTTCATCGTTTTCTTCATCTGATCGAATTGGCGAAGAAGTTTGTTGACGTCCTCGACCGACGTTCCGGATCCGTTAGCAATGCGCTTTCTTCTTGATCCGTTTATGATATCGGGGCGAAGGCGCTCAGCCTTTGTCATAGAGAGAATGATTGCTTCGATGCGCGCCATATGCTTTTCATCGATCTCGGCATCCTTAAGCGCTCCTGCCTTTACACCAGGGATCATGCCGAGAAGCTGATTGATGTTGCCCATTTTCTTTATCTGATACATCTGGGATAAGAAATCATCAAGGGTGAAGGTCTGTTCTCTGAACTTCTTTTCCATCTCCTTGGCATTCTTTTCATCAAACGCGGCCTCAGCCTTTTCAATGAGGGAGAGCACGTCTCCCATTCCAAGTATTCTCGATGCCATTCTGTCGGGGTGGAACAGTTCGATTGCATCAAGCTTTTCTCCCGTACCAATGAATTTAATGGGCTTTCCTGTGATGTATCTTACCGAAAGTGCCGCACCGCCCCGGGTATCGCCGTCCATCTTGGTAAGCACGACGCCGCTTATATCAAGAAGCTCGTTAAAGCTCTTAGCGACGTTAACGGCATCCTGACCTGTCATCGCATCAACAACGAGAAGTATCTCTGTCGGAGAGGTCGTCTCCTTAATCTTTACAAGCTCCGTCATCAGTTCCTCGTCTATGTGAAGGCGTCCTGCAGTATCGATAAAGACCATGTCATTGCCGTTTTTGCGTGCGTATTCAACGCCTGCTTTTGCAATATCAACAGGGGATGTCTTTGCACCCATAGAAAATACGGGGATGTTGACCGACTCGCCGACGATCTTGAGCTGGTCTATAGCCGCAGGGCGATACACGTCGCAGGCTACGAGCAGGGGATTTTTTCCCTTTTGCTTGAACATGGATGCGATCTTGCCGGCGTGAGTGGTTTTACCCGCACCTTGAAGTCCAACCATCATAACCACTGTAGGCGGCTTCGAGCTTATCTCAAGCTTTGCGGACTCTGAGCCCATAAGCTTTATAAGCTCTTCGTTAACTATTTTAATTATTTGCTGGGCAGGGAGCAGGCTTTCGAGCACCTGCGCTCCTACCGCTCTCTCTGTAACAGCCTTTGTAAAGTCCTTGACAACCTTGAAGTTAACGTCAGCTTCAAGTAGCGCAAGCTTAACCTCGCGCATACCTTCCTTAACGTCTGCCTCGGTAAGCTTGCCTCTGTTCCTGAACCTTGCAAAAGCGTTTGAAAGTTTTTCTGTAAGACTTTGGAACATATTGATCTTCCATTCTGTCGCCACTTGGCGACCGCACAAATTTATAATGAATTTTTGTGTTCGCTCTGCGACGATTTGGACTAAGGCTCCAAATCGCAAAAATTCGATGGCGTGATTAACGTCTGCTTTGATTAATATCGGTTATTTCACGCTAAATTCCTTTGTTCAGTATTGTGTTTATTACCTCGGAGAGCAACTGTACGCTCTCACCTGTGCCGTCGCATCCCTCAAGCTTCTGCTTTAATGTTTTAAGCTTTTCTACGGCATCCTCAAGCTCGCGGTAGTGCGCTGCAAGTCCCAGCTTGGTTTCGAAGAATTCAAGCTGATCCTCGCCTTTCTTTATGAGGTGGCGAACCCCTTGTCTTGATATCTGCTCGCCGTTTGCAATTTCTGCGAGCGAGAGATCCTCCTCGTAATATGCACGCATTATAGAGTTCGTGCGTCGATCGAGTGCATCGCCGTAAAAATCAAGGAGAAATGCGATCCGCATATTCTTTTCAAACATTGTTGCCTCATTTAAACAAGTGGTGTAAAGCATTTTACTTTACAAGTATAACAGATTTTTTTCTGTTTGTCAATACCTTGCGCACACAAAAAATAAAAAAATTGATATTTTTTTGAAAAAGACTTGATTTTCCACAAAAAATATGCTAGAATAATTCGGTAATGAATAATGGCGGTCATGTTGCGTATCGTATGTCAGTGGACCCTCTCAGCCACGGCAGGCGTGTAGCGACTACCCCTTAAATTTAAAAGGAGAAAAAAATGGCTAATATTAAGTCTGCTAAAAAGCGTATTCTTGTTAACCAGGCAAAGGCACTTCAGAATCAGATGGTTAAGAGCCAGCTCAAGACCGTAATTAAGAAGTTCAACGCTGCTGTTGAATTCGGTGACAAGGCTGCTGCTTCTGAGCTCTATAAGCTCGCAGTAAAGAAGGTTGACCAGGCAGTTGCTCACGGCATTCTTCATAAGAACAACGCGGCTCACAAGAAGTCTCAGTTAACACTTAAGTTTAACGTAATGGCATAATGCCTTAAGACCTGTTTTAACCCGAACAGGTCTTTTTGTTTTTATATTGACATTTTTGTAATTAATATGGTATACTTTACATATAAGTATACCGTTTTGTTATTGTTAAATAGGAGAAAATGATGCCGAATTACGAAAAGCTTTCACCCGAGATACTTGATCGGATACGCGAGGATATAGAGAAGGGAACACGACCGGATTTCGCCGCCAAGAGCGCGAATGCCGTAAGAAGAAACCCTGCGTATGACAGGGAGTCTGTTTGGCGTCCTGCCTACGTGCGTGACGTCGATAAAATAATGCACAGCCCTTACTATAACAGATATACCGATAAGACGCAGGTGTTCTCATTTTATAAGAATGACGACATAACAAGAAGGGCGCTGCACGTTCAGCTCGTTTCGCGAATTGCGCGGTCTATCGGCTCGGTGCTTAATCTGAACCTTGACCTTATTGAAGCGATAGCACTCGGTCACGATATCGGTCACACCCCCTTCGGTCACGCGGGTGAGCGTTATATCAGCGAGGTGTTCCATGCCGAGACGGGAAGGTACTTTAACCATAACGTGCACAGTGTACGTGTTCTGGACGGCATTTTCCCTCTTAATATTACTCTCGATACTCTTGACGGAATAATTACTCATAACGGTGAATTTGAGATGCATGAGTATTTTCCGGCTGTGATGCCGGATTTTGATACATTTGATAAGATGGTAGAGAGCTGCTACGTTGATGAGAAAAATATAGCTAAGATCATTCCTTCAACCCTTGAGGGATGCGTCGTTCGTGTCTGCGATATAATTGCCTATCTCGGTAAGGACAGGCAGGATGCCAAGCGTGCGAAATTCATTGAATCCGATACCGACCTCGGTGATGCGGGAATCGGAACGATAAATGCCGAGATCATTAATAATCTTGAGGTAAACATTATTGAAAACAGCTATGGTAAGCCGTATATAATGATGGATGCGGAGCACTACCTCGGAATGAAGGAAGCAAAGAAGGTAAACTACGAGCAGATATATAAAACCGAGAAGATATCAAAGGTTCTTGATGAAACGGTCAAGCCGATGATGCAGAACCTTTACGAAAAGCTTTTGCAGGATCTTAAGTCGGGTGATAAAAGCTCGCCCGTGTTCAAGCATCATATTGATTTTGTGCAGAATAATCATTATGCTGCAAAGACGCCGTATATTGAAACCGAGCCGAATCAGATAGTCGTCGACTATATGGCGTCAATGACAGACGATTACTGTACCGAGCTTTATAAATTCCTTTTCCCAAGTAGTAGCGTGGATATCAAATATCACGGTTATTTTGAAGATCTGACGTAAAATGGACCGGCGCATTTAGGCGTAACCGAAAATGCCTTAAATAATTTAAAAACAACGAAACCACCTAAATGGGCTAAAAACTCAATAAATAGGGTTGAAACTCTACGAATTATTTCAATTTAATCAGATCATTATCTATCTCTGTTCGCTTCCTCTCGACGTATGTGTATACGCCTTCGAGGCGCGAATGAAGATTTACGCTCAAAATACCCCTGTCCCCTTAGAAAAATAGGCTAGCTCAAATACAGTAAAATGTGTTTGAGCTAGCCTATTAATACTATGTAGTCGAACAAGCCACGTCGTCCTGAAAAGTACAAAAGTTTTCGACCTCGGCGGCGGGGGAGCACGGGGAGAAAGGGATAGCCGAGGGAGAGGCGAGGGAAGCGTAGGTCGTCGGCTTCGGGAGAGCAGGGACGAGGGCTTGAGGAAGGAAGATTTCTTTAGCTTTATGTAGGGTATTAGTGAGCTAGTACTAAATATTTATATATATTTAAGGTCAGAGGGCGAGGGGAGAAGGTAGTTAGGCTA
>JAZRUS010000066.1:0-17356 GCA_045652665.1 Eubacteriales bacterium
GCTGTATACGGGTGTGAAAGAGCTTGAATAATAAAACGGAGATGCCAAATGGCATCTCCGGTTTATTATTCATAATTAAATAGAACCAACGATGTATGGAGCCATATCAGCTCTCTCCTGAGCAAGTCTTTCTGCTTCGGCGGCTTCCTCAGCCTCACGTGCAGCCTTCTCAGCAGCAGCCTGCTCAGCGGCAGCAGCTCTTTCAGCCTCCTCGGTAAGTGCACGGATAGAAAGGGCAAGCTTTCTGTTTTCATCGTCTATCTCAGTAATCTTAACGTCAACGACCTGACCAACGGTAAGAACGTCAGCAGGGGAGTTAATTCTCTGCGTGGATATTCTGGAGATATGGATGAGACCGTCTACGTCCTCGTATACCTCGGCAAATGCGCCGAAAGGCATAAGAGAAACTATCTTAGCGGGAACAACATCGCCCACGTTGAATTTCTGAGTAAACTGGAACCAGGAATCCATTTCCTGAGTCTTGTATCCGAGAGAGATTCTCCTCTTTTCTTCGTCAAGCTCCTTGATAAATACGTCGATCTCCTGACCTACGGAGAGAACCTGTGAGGGGTGCTTAATACGCTTCCATGAAAGCTCGGTGTTGTGAACCATTCCGTCAACGCCACCGATATCAACAAATGCACCGTAAGAGGTGAGGTTCTTTACCTTACCCATATAATGCTTGCCAACCTCAAGCGTAGCCCAAATAGCATCCTCAGCAGCCTTCTTTTCGGCAACTAAGATAGCCTTGATAGAACCAAGAGCTCTCTTCTTCGTTTCATCAAACTCAAGAAGCTTGATCTTCTGCTGAGTACCCATAAGAACTGAAAGATCTCCCCCCTTCGCGATTCCGCTCTGCGAAGCAGGAACGAATACGGTGTTCGCACAGGTTGTAACGATTACGCCGCCCTTAACTACTGCGGTAACCCTACCTTCGAGAACATCACCGTTATCAAATGCCTCCTTAAGTACCACCCAGCTGTTATCTGAGTCAACTCTTTTTTTGGAAAGACGCGCAATACCTTCGCTATCCTTTACCTGAATAACAAATACGTCAACCTCGTCACCAATCTTGAACATCTCGGAAAGTTCAGCCGCGGGATCGTCCGTGATCTGCTCCTTGGGGAGCACGCCGGTAACCTTAGTACCGAGATCAAGCTTGATCTCGTTCTTGCCGATAGTAACTATCGTACCGGTAACTGTTTCTCCTGTATGTAAAGTTTTAAGTGAGTCTTCCAACATTGACTTAAAGTCGAGTTCTTTTTCCATTTTCTTGTAAACCTCCGTTATTATCCCGTCAGGTGTGGAAGCGCCTGCGGTGATTCCTACGCATTTTGCGTTGTCAGAAAAATCAGCAAAATCAATCTCATCAGGCGACTCGATCCAAACGGTTTTAGGGCATACCTCGCAGCACAAATCATATAGCTTATGCGTGTTAGAGCTTTCCCGACCACCTATGACGATCATAGCATCCGATCTCTTGGCAATTTCTATTGCTTCATTCTGGCGATTTTCAGTGACACTACATATTGTATCAAAAAAAATCGTGTTTGTACATAGTTTTTTTAAAAAATTTTTAATTTTTTTAAATTCTGAAAGATTTTGGGTAGTTTGAGAGCAAAGGATCGGTAATTTTGTACCTAAATCAAGATCTTTGATCTCATCCAGTGAGGAGAACGGTATTTTATCACCGTTTACGTAGCTGAGTATTCCTTTAGCTTCCGGATGATTTTTGTCGCAATAGAGAAGGAATAAAGTAGTATCATTCGTATTTTCATTTGCTATATTGTGGATTCTCTTCACGTAAGGGCAGGTCATATCGATAACCGTAAGATTTTTATATGAAGTCGCTAAACTCTGCAAATACTCTTCATCCTCTCGGATTATTCCGTGAGTGCGTATAACAACCTTGCAGTCATCCTCGGGATACTGCTTTAGAATATTCTCAACCTCATCGATAGCAATCGACTGTACACCGCATCTTTCAAGTTCTTCATTATACAGACGGTTATGAATAAGATGCCCAAGCGTATAGATCCTGCCGTGATCTTTATCCTTTAACAGCTCTGCTACGTACGCATCTGCACGTTTGACTCCGGGACAGAAACCTGCGTATTTAGATTTAATTATATTCAATCTTCAATCTCCTCGATCTTGGGGGCAGGAAGCAGATCGTATCCACCAAGCTTAAGTATTTCCGAGAATATTTTATCCGTCGCCGCTCTGTATTCTTCGCTTCCGCCGTCCGTGAAATTAAATTCCGAATTTTTTATGGGAGCGCCGAAAAACAGATCGATCCTACGTAAAAATCCGTATTTATGTCTTTTCGTCTTAATAAACACGGGAAGAACATCACTGCCTGATTTATAGGCTATAAGTCCCGCTCCGCTTTTTGTGGGGGTTTTATTGGGTTCGACTCCTGGGTGGCGGTGTCCTTGAGGGAACAGCGCAACGTTATATCCCGCCTCCGCGAGTTTAACCGACTTTTTTATGGCAGCAACGTCGGAGCCGCTTCGATCAAGCTTTATTGCGCCAAGTCTTTTAATCAGCGAACCAATGATGGGTACAGAGAAGAGTTCTTTTTTAGCAACGAATCTTATTGGCTCGGGAAATGCCGCGCCTATGATAAAGACGTCCGTTGCGGCTATATGGTTGGAGCAGATTATATATCCCTTATCCCGTTCAATATTCTCGGTTCCGTGCGCTTTTATACGTAGAAAAAATCTAACAAGCGGAGCAATTTTTATCAGTCTGTGATAAAAGGTTTTAGATTTTTTTTTTACTATTTTTATGATTTTTTTCGCCGTCTGCTCAAGAGTTAAATCAGAGTTGTCAAGCATGAGCGCATCCTCTGCGGGAACGCAGGGAGCTATGGCGCGTGTTGAATCGTTTTTATCCCTTTCGACCATTTCCGCATAGACCTGCTCGTAGCTTACTGACACGCTTTTTTCCAAAAGTTCCTTATATCTTCTCCTTGCACGTGCCTCAGGCGACGCAGTAAGGAAAATCTTAACCTCAGCGTAGGGAAGTATAACCGTTCCTATATCTCTGCCGTCCATTATAACGCTGTTGTTTCTGGCAATATTTCTTTGCGTATTAAGCAGGTATTCACGCACCTCACCGATAGCACTGACAGTAGATGCCCCCATTGAAATTTCGGGCGTTCTTATTCTGTCCCCAACGTCAACCCCGTTAAGAAGAATTACCTGCTTTCCATCCACGAACTCAAGTTCAAGGGAAAGATTTGGCAGCTCTCTGATAACTGATTCATTATCGGAAACACTAATGTTTTTTTCTGCCATATGAAGTGCGATGGATCTGTAGAGTGCGCCCGTATCAACGTAGATGATTCCAAGCTCCTTTGCTATTGCCTTTGCGACGCTTGATTTGCCTGCACCGCCCGGTCCGTCAATTGCAATTCTAATCATATATTGAACCTTCCAATTAAAATTATATTTCTGCTGCTTTTTTTCCGGCTAAAAATCCGGTTGAAAATGCAATCTGCAAATTAAAACCGCCCGTATATGCATCAACATCAATAATTTCTCCGGCAAAATATAAGCCGGGAACAATACGCGATTGCATATCCTTTGGCGATATGTCCTTTACGTCAACTCCGCCGGAGGTTATGATCGCTTCTTCTATGGGACGGTAGCTGTAAAGCGGAATTTCAAAGCTTTTTAGTAGCGAAATGATCCTCTTTCGTTCCTCTTTGGTGATCGAATTAACCTTTTTGCGACCATCAATATTACATATGGAAACAAACGGAGCAATCATTTTCGAGGGGAGAAGAGCACTCAGTGAATTAATAAAGTCTTTATTCTGCGCGCTTTTAAAATCAGACAACAATCTTTGATCAAGTGTTTTTTCGTCAAGCGCGGGCTTTAAGTCAATTGATAACGTAAGATCGGAGATCGTATAGTTTCTTAAATGAGCAGATGCCGACAGAATTACAGGTCCTGTAACTCCAAAATGCGTAAACATCATTTCGCCAAAATCGGAATATACGGTATTTTTATTTTTATCTAAAACTTTAATCGATACGTTTTTGAGCGAAAGTCCCTGAAGCTGTCTGCAGATATCAGAGCTGCTTTCTAAAGGTGTTAAAGATGGTATAAGCTCTGTAACGCTATGTCCGAGACGGGTTGCCAGTCTGTATCCTGAGCCGTCCGAGCCTGTCATTGGATAGGATTTTCCGCCCGTTGCCAAAATCACAGTATCAAACGTATATTTTACGCCTGCGGCAGTGATCTCAAAGCATTCCGAGTCATTTTTTTGTATGTTCGTAACCTTGTGATAAACCGTTTTTACGGCAGAGCAATAGCTACGCATAGCATCAACTATGTCCTTTGCGCGATCCGAGGTCGGATAAACTCTTTTTCCTCGTTCCGTTTTTAATTCAACTCCAAGTCCGCCGAAGAAATCAATAGTACTTTCCGTGTCAAAGGCATTTAGTGCGGCATATAAGAACCTTGGATTTTTAGTGACGTTTTCGAGAAACTCCTGCACCGTGCAATTGTTCGTAACGTTACAGCGTCCCTTGCCTGTTATCGCAAGTTTTTTTCCGAGTCTGTCTGTGTTTTCAAATATGGTAACGTCTGCACCGTAAAGCGATGCAGTACCTGCCGCCATCATCCCTGCAGCACCGCCACCAACAACAGCAATCTTTTTAATATTGACGTTCATTATCTTTTAGTATAGACGTTATATTCGTCCCAAACCTTTTCAAGTTTATCAAATCGAGCGGTGATCTCGTCTTCTCTGCGTCTTGTTATTTCAACTATTATCGCATTGATTATACTGATCGGTGCAACGATCGAATCCATAAACGACGCCATATCCGACTGTGCGGTTAGAAGGCAAGTGGCAAATTCTGCAAGCGGTGATAATTTAGAATCCGTTAAAACAACGACGGTTGCTCCGTTCTGCTTTGCATATTTGACGGCGCTAACCATTTTTGATGAGTAGCGCGGAAAGGAAAAGGCGATAAGCACGTCTTTTTCTCCAATGGAAAACATTTGCTCAAACATTTCAGCTGTCGAAGCAGGCTGAACAAATTTGACGTTATCAAATATCAGCGAAAGATTGTATTTTAGAACGAGTGCGAGCGGCTCAGTACTTCTTGCCCCCATAACGTATATATTCTTTGCTGATAGGATAGAATCTACAGATCTATAGAAATCATCGCGATTGATTTTCTCAAGTGTATACTTGATTTTGCTTATATCAGACTCCATTACCATTTCAAGTATGTCACCTGAGCCAAGTCGGTTTTTAGTTACCTCAATACGCTGATTAGGAGTTAGTTTTGTGCGTACAAGCTCCTGTACTGCGCGTTGAAATTCCGAATATCCTCCGTAGCCAATCTCATTTGCAAATCTGACGACTGTTGATTCGGATACACCGACGAACTCCGCGAGCTTTGAGGCAGTCGTATATGCCGCCTTGTCATAATCGTTGAGAATTGAGTCAGCTATTTTCTTTTGGCCTTTAGAAAGTGTGGGATATGCTTCTCTGATCTTTTCGGAAATGTCAGCAGTCATAATTCCTCCGAATTTGTTCTTCGGCTTTGAAGCCGAATTTTTCAGATTTTTGAAAGAGCGAAATCGATTCTCTTTAGGCTCTCATTCTTGCCTATAACTTCCATGATCTCGGTTGCACCGCCGGGCGTTGCAGCCATACCGGAAACAGCAATTCTTATGCACCACATCAGAGTACCTGTCTTTACTGCAAGCTTCTCGGAAATTGGAATCAAGGAGGCGAAAAGCGTGTCGTTATCAAACTTTTCAAGATTCGAAAGGACGGATTTTGCCTCTGTGAGGACCGTTCTAACTATCTCAAAGTCAGAGATTTTGTTTTTCTTGTTTAGAAACAGCTCTTTATCATATTCCGGAAGAGAAAGGAAGAACGCCATCTTTTCATCGATCTCGGAGAGCTTAGAAATTCTTGTCTTAAGAAGTGCAAGCATTTTATTCAAATCAACGGTTGCGGGAATATCCGACGTTATGAATGGTGAAACAAGCTCTTTGAATTTAACATCGTCAAGCCTGTGTATATATTCGCCGTTAAACCAAAGAAGCTTCTCAAAGTCAAAAATTGCAGGAGATTTAGATACTCCGTCTATAGTAAACGCAGCCTTAAGCTCGTCCAACGTGAAAAATTCAGTCTCGGATTTTTTAGGACACCATCCGAGAAGCGCAATATAGTTCATAATCGCTTCGGGAAGATATCCGTCGTCTACCAGATCTTGAAATGAAACTGCACCGTGACGCTTGGAAAGCTTGGAAACAGATCCGTCCTCATTTTTACCCATTAAAAGCGGCAAATGCACATATTGGGGTCTCTCCCAACCAAACGCATCATAAAGAAGCACGTATTTAGGAGTAGAGGTAAGATACTCTGATCCTCGAACTACGTGAGTAACCCCCATTAAATAGTCGTCTACAACGTGGCAGAAGTTGTAGGTGGGATATCCGTCAGCCTTCATAAGAATCTGATCCTGCAGCTCGGAGTTATCCATAGAAATATTACCAAAGACAGAATCGGTATAGGTCGTTATTCCTTCGAGTGGCATCTTCTGTCTTATTACAAAGGGAATTCCAGCCTTTAAATTTGCTTCCACTTCCTCTGCCGAAAGATCTCTGCAGTGACGGTCATAACCGCCGGTTGCATCCTCCTCGTGAAGCTGCTCAAGCCTCTCCTTGGTACAGAAGCAGTAATACGCCGCGCCCATTTCAACGAGCTTTTTCGCGTATTTCATATAGATATCTTTTCTTTCACTCTGTACGTAAGGACCGTGATCGCCGCCGACGTCCGGCCCCTCATCATAATCAAGCTTTGTGATCTTAAGCGTTGATTTTATAACATCGGTTGCTCCATCAACAAGGCGCTCTCTGTCTGTATCCTCAATTCTGAGAATAAACTTTCCGTCATCGTGCTTTGCAATCAGGAAAGAGTAGAGAGCGGTTCTGAGATTGCCTATATGCATATATCCCGTAGGGCTTGGAGCAAATCTTGTTACTGTCATTTTATATTTCCTTTCAGATATTTTAATATATTTTGCATTTTATTTTAGCACATTTTTTTTATTTAGTCAATCTTTAAGTAAAAAAATGTTTGACATAAGCACTAAAATGTTGTAGAATATAGGTGATTAATTTTATCGAGGTGATAGGATATGTTAAAGACCACATTTTCAAAATATCTTACAGCCTTTGTTCTTATAATACTTATCAGTTTTCTTATGCTGTCAAGCCTGATCACGTCAATGATCAAAACTCACGTTAACAACAGTAAAGAAAGCGAATTGATTTCGACAAGCGATTCAATTGCATCCGGAATGCATAATATAGAGAGCGTTGAAAACGTTATGATTTTTCAGCGTCTCGTAATCTCGACTCTAATTAATATTGATCCGGAATTACAGGTTATTATAACGGATGCCTCCGGGCAAATGTTTTTATCGACTCTTACGGGTCTTACTGATAAAAAAGGTAACAGAGAGCCGGACATATCCAGTGATCTTGGAATGATCGATATGTCGCTATTTGATTCACGTACAACGGAGAACGGCGAGGAGTACTACGTACATCACGGCAATCTTGGCGGTCATGTGTCGGAAAGTCACGTAGCCTGTGCGAAGGAGATTGTTTCCGGCGGAGAAGTTCGGGGATACGTTATTGCGCTATCGTCCAGCGCAAGAGAGGATCACTTGATAAGTATTACAAGGCGAGCAGTTATCAATAGCTCTGCTTGGGTTATGCTTGCCGCTGTTATAGCCATATATTTTATAACCGAGAGAATAATTCACCCGCTCAGGAATATGACGACCGCTGCAAAGCAATTCGCAAAAGGGGATTTTAAGAGCAGGGTAACGGTTTCCGGTGAGGATGAGGTCTCAGAGCTTGGAAATGCCTTTAATAATATGGCGGATTCACTTGAAAATCTTGAAAAAATGAGAAACTCATTCCTTGCAAGCGTTTCTCATGATCTTAGAACACCTATGACAACGATAGCCGGTTTCATAGACGGCATTAATTCCGGCGCAATTCCCCCGGAAAAGCATGAATATTATCTCGGTGTAATTTCCGCAGAGGTTCACAGGCTTTCCCGACTCGTTTCACAGCTGCTCGATATTTCCAGACTTGAATCGGGGGATCGTAAGTTCAGCTTTGAAGATTTTGACGTTGCCGAAGTGTGTCGCATAATTCTAATTTCATTTGAAAAAAAGATTGATGACAAGCGTCTTGACGTTGAATTTGACTCGGAAAACGATACAATGCCTGTTAACGCCGACAAGGATGCGATCTATCAGGTCATCTACAACCTTTGCCATAATGCAATTAAATTTTCAAACAATGAAGGCAAATTTGCTATCAAAATATTCCGCGCTAATGGGAAAATACGGGTCTCTGTGTTTGATGAGGGTGCTGTAATATCAAGAGAAGATATTCCCATGATTTTTGAGCGTTTCTATAAAAGCGATAAGAGCCGCGGACTAGATAAAAGCGGCGTAGGACTCGGTCTTTATATATGTAAAACCATCATCGACGCACACGGCGAAGAGATCCATGTAGAATCCGCTGAGGGAGTGGGTACCGAATTTTGGTTTACGCTGAGGGAAGGCGAGCTTCCCAAACGCAAAAACAATCAACTGCAATAATACGGAGGGCGAAAATGTCCAAGGTGATCCTTCATTGCGACTGTAATAGCTTTTTCGCATCTGTAGAAACTGTATTAAATCCGGAATATAAAAACGTTCCGATGGCAGTATGCGGCAGTCAGGCTGACCGCCACGGAATTGTTCTTGCTAAAAACGAGCTTGCTAAAAAACACGGAATAGTTACCGCGGAAACAGTATATTCAGCAAGAAAAAAATGCCCGGATCTGGTTATTGCCGAGCCACATTACGGAGAGTATATCAAGTACTCGCGTATGGTTAACGAGATATATGCAAGATACACCGATATGATCGAGCCGTTTGGCATCGATGAAAGCTGGCTTGACGTAACCGCCAGCCGCAAGCTATTCGGTTCGGGATCCGATATTGCAGAGTCAATCAGATGTGCCGTCAAGCGTGAAATCGGAATTACCGTCTCGATCGGTGTATCCTTCAACAAGGTTTTCGCAAAGCTTGGAAGCGACTTAAAAAAACCTGATGCTGTGACCGTTATTGATGAAGATAATTTTAGAGAAAAAATATTTTGCTTACCGGCATCAGATCTTTTATTTGTTGGAAGAAAAACAACAGAAGCTCTTGCATCTATGGGAATTCGCACAATTGGTGAGCTTGCCGCAACGAGTCGCGAGCTTCTTAAATCAAGATTTGGTAAGATGGGAGAAATGCTTCACAGCTATTCAAACGGACTTGATACAAGTCCTGTTGAGGTCGGAGCGGAGGATGCAAAAAGTGTAGGTAACGGTTTTACATTCAGACATGATCTTGTATCAAGGGACGAGTGCCGTACAGGAATAGATTATCTTTCAGAGGAGATAGGGCACCGCCTAAGAAAAAATGGACAGCTAGCGTCAACTGTATCACTTACTATCAAGGATCCATATCTTAAAGTCATCCAAAGACAGCGACCGATAGATCCGCCTACGGATATTTCATCCGACATTGCTAAGTGCGCCTATTCCATTCTTCTTGACGAGTGGAGTGAAGGAAAGCCGATAAGAATGATTACGGTAACAGCTTCAAGCCTTGTAAAAAAGGACAGCTTCACATCTCAAATCTCTTTTTTCGGAGATAATAATGATACCAAACGTGAAAAAGATGAGAAACGGGAAAATGTTATTGATATTATTAGGCAGAAATACGGAAGTGATGCAATTGCTAAAGCTTCGGTGATCAGCTCTGATATTGGAATATATGATAAAAACGATCGAAAATAATAGTTTTATAAAAAAGATCCATACGCAGATGGATCTTTTTTATTTAGGTTTTAAATTCTTCAAGAAGAGTTATTCTTTTAGTAGAATATAGATACGCCCTTTCGTAGTCGTATATCTGTTTGTAACAGTATTCAAGGTCGGTGTAAATACTAAAAATTACAAATGCGTTATATCCGCTTAATTTCAAAACATCGGATGCTTCAAGAAGCATTTTAATTGCATCCGTATAGTTATGATCCTTCATGAGTCTTTTTGCCTCGATATGCATACCCAGAACCTTTGTTTGAAAGTCGTAATTATAATCAAGAGTAAGATATTTGTACATTTCATAATCTACTGCTTTTATCACTGCGTTATTATATGTTAAGGCATCAAATTCCAAAAGAGGAGCCTGCATATTCGAGGCAACCGACGAATATATAGCGATCAATGCCTCAAGGTGATTTGTATCAAATATCGTTCTTTTGCAATATTCCTCAGCTTGAATCAGATCTTCCTTAGCACTGAGAAAGTTTCCTTTTGATACATTCTGAATACCAAGCGAAACGTAAGAGCTTGCCAGTATGTAATCCAGCTCATTATCGGATGAGGGAAGATTTTTAATTAACCTTATGCAGGCAGGATAATTTTTTGCCGAATATGCACGGTGGATGGCATCAATCTTTTTTCTTTTATCATAGAAAAACAGATCATCGTCTTCAGATACAAGATAAGAAACTGATACTCCTAATCCTTCTGCAAGGAATTTAAGGGTTTCAAGCGAAGGAGATGCACCCCCGTTTTCAATCGCACTAAGCATATTTCTTGTAATTTTATCACCGGACAGCGCCGCCTGCGTTAACCCTCTTATTTTTCTTGTACGTTTAATTTTTTCTCCAAGTGTATTGTTCATATACTAACCAAGTCCACAATTATTTTCTTCTTATTCTTATCTCTGCAAGCGGATTGTTACCCATAGCCTGTTCTATATTCTGATCTACAACGTGAGTATAGATCTGCGTGGTATTCAGCTGCTCATGTCCGAGTATATCTTTAAGAACTCTTATATCGACCTTGCCGGTCTGATACATTAGCGTTGCCGCAGTGTGGCGCAATTTATGCACCGATAAACCTTTAGAGCCAAGACCTGCAAGCTGAAGATATTTATAAACAACCCACTGGACAGTCTTTGCAGATATTCTTGTCTGCAAACGGCTGAGGAACAGGGCATTATCACTCGTTCGAATAAATTTAGGGTCAAGCCTTTGTCTAAGATAATCCTCAAGCGCGCTTCTTGCGGCATCGTTCAGGTAGATAATACGCTCCTTATTGCCTTTTCCAAGCACCTTGACCTTAGTAAGCAATGAATCAAAGTTTTCAAGATTTAAACCTACAAGCTCCGAAAGGCGCATTCCCGTATTAAGAAATAAAACTATTATTGCGTAGTCGCGCGCAACGGTTTTTGACTCCTTATCACTTTTTACAGCCTCAAGAAGCTTGATTGCTTCGTCGAGCGTTAAATGTTTTGGAAGTGATTTGTTTTTCTTCGGTGCATCAACGTCAGAGGTTGGATTTGAGTCAACAAGATGCTTTTTCCCGTATGCATAGTGGAAAAACGAGCGAAGCGAGCTAAGCTTACGCATCCTTGTCGAGGTGTTATTTGACAGTTCAAATCCGGCAAACATAATATAGTCTATAATGTTTTGAGTAGACACAGCGCGTATATCATCAACGCCGATATGCGATATGCTTATTTGTTCAAACTCATCGCGAGAAAGTGATTGATTTTTTTCTCGCATGATCATAAATCTGAAAAAGGTACGGAGATCGAGAAGGTACTCACATACGGTTTTCTCGCTGTTACCCTTAATATAAACAAGGTAGTGTGCGTAATCCCTAAGAACCGAGGGGAAGGATTTAAATTCATCACTTTTAAAAGTAAGAACTGACATACCTCAGATCTCCTTTCAATTTTATTTTATACCTCTATTATACAAAATTTATGGTAAATTTAGTGGATAAAATGTAAACAATTTTATATTCCACTTGTTTTTTTTGCATTTTATGATAAAATTATCTTGCAAGAAGTATTTTTAATGGGGTACTTATGAAATTTTTAAAGGAACATTCTTACGATATAATCAGACTTTACATAAACCAAATAGGTATTACGATCTTTTCTTTGGTTCTTTATACGTCTGTCAGCGGTCTTGATGATAAAACGCTGTCCCTAAGGTTACAGATCGCCATTTCTGTTTTTGCGGTGTTATTTTTCCTTGCACTTGTATATACCGTTGCCTGGGATTGGGGTGCGAACGATATCATTAGAATCGAAGCCGGAAGGCAAAACCTGCATATATTCAAGGGTGCATTCATATCACTAATTGCAAACACCCTGAACATTATTCTTGCTGCTATATGCGTTATTTCTATGGCGTTCTATATGGGTGGGGCTGACGGTGCCCTCGGTTTATCTCAGGTATTTAATTTGATTCTGAGACTGACAAATGCAATGTATATAGGTATAATCAAAGGAATATTCTCGTTCGTTGCCGATGACAATATGTATAATCTCCTTCAGTCGATCGGATTTCTTGTTTTACCGGCTTTAGCCATAGCCGCAACTCATATCGGATACGTTATGGGTCTTAAAAACTTTAAAATATTCGTTTCTATAAAGAAGAAAAATAGCAAGCACTGATATGTAATATTTAACTACGCCCCCGAGTATAGTTTACTATGACTGTACCGGGGGATTTGTTATGCGAATTATTGTTTTGAACCTTCATAGGCACCGCTTTTCAATAACTGCTTTGAAGCTTATATGTATTTTACTTATCGGTGCATTATTGGGATTGGGATTCATAAATTATTATACTTCATCCGATGCATATGCTGAGGCATTGGCAATTGAAAGCGAAAAAAATCTAATCATAATTGATGCGGGTCACGGCGGAGAAGATTCAGGCGCGATTGGAAGCAACGGAGTATATGAAAAAGACTTAAATCTTGAGATTGCAAATTCACTGGGAGAAGAGCTAAAAAAGGAAGGCTTTGCGGTTTTATACACAAGAACTACGGATAAGCTTCTGTACTCGGAGGATGAAAATATCAAAGGTCTTAGAAAGATAAGTGACTTAAAAAACAGATGTAAAATCGCGGCAGAACATCCTAATGCAATTTTTGTTAGTATTCATATGAACTCATACGGAAATTCAAAATATTCCGGTTTGCAGGTTTATTATTCAGAAAATGACAAAAACAGTTATACCTTAGCTACAAAAATTCAGTCAACTGTCAAAGAAACAGTTCAACCGGAAAACAATAGAGTAATAAAAAACGGTAAAGGTATCTACGTTCTCGAAAATAATCAGAACGTATGCGTGCTTATCGAATGCGGCTTTATCACAAATCCGGACGAATGTAAAAATCTTTCAGAAAAAGAATATCAAAAAAGGTTGTGTTCGGCTATTGTTTGTGGTATTATAGATTATAAAGAAACGATTGCCAAATAATAATTTCTAAAAGGAAGTTTAAATGAAAGCTCAAAAAACATCATTTATATGTAGCGAATGCGGATGCACAAGTATAAAATGGCTTGGAAGGTGCCCTGATTGCGGTGCGTGGAATTCTTTTGACGAAACAGTGATCAGAGAATCCTCAACGTATCGCTCAGAAATACGCAACGCAAACAAACCGGAAAAATTTTCTGAACTTCGATCCCCGGAGTATCTGAGAAGCAAAACCGGTATGAATGAGCTTGACCGTGTTCTTGGTGGCGGATTAGTCGACAGCTCGGTCGTACTTCTCTCGGGCGAGCCCGGAATAGGAAAATCCACGCTTTTACTTCAAATCTGCTCTGAACTTGCACGGGAACGGAAGGTTTTGTACGTATCGGGCGAGGAGTCAAAGGGGCAACTAAAGCTACGCGCCGAACGTCTTGGAATCCTCGGCGAGTCTCTATACCTATTAACAGAAACCGATCTTGATACTGTTCTTTCCGAATGCGAAGAAATGCGCCCCGACGTAATAATAATAGACTCGGTACAAACACTCTCCTCAATGCGTTTTTCTTCTGTTCCGGGAAGCATAACACAGGTGCGCGAGTGCGCTATGGCGCTTATTGGATATGCAAAGAAATCCGGTGCGGCAATTTTTCTTGTCGGACACGTTAATAAAGAAGGCGGCATATCAGGTCCCAAGATCCTTGAACATATGGTAGACGCGGTTCTATATTTTGAAGGTGAACGCACCAATTCATACAGGATAATCAGAGCGATAAAAAACCGCTTTGGCTCCACTAATGAGATCGGTGTTTTTGAAATGGGTAATAAGGGTCTTGTCGAAATTCCCAACCCTAGCGAGGTCGTTATGGCTGAGCGGCCAAAAAACACGAGCGGATCCTGCGCCGGATGCGTAATGCAGGGAACAAGACCTATTATATCCGAAATTCAGTCGCTTGTTTCAAAAACGGTATATCCAACAGGAAAGAGAACAGCCGACGGATTTGATTATAACAGAATGTGCCTTTTGATTGCTGTCCTTGAAAAGCGGATGGGTCTCAAATTCTACGAAAATGACGTTTACCTGAACGTAGCAGGCGGGATTCATCTTGATGAGCCAAGCGCAGACCTCTCGATTGCTATGGCCCTCATAAGCGGTATAACGGACAACGTTATTCCCGACGATCTTATAGCGTTCGGTGAAATAGGTCTCTCAGGCGAGGTGCGCGCCGTTTCTCATATCGAATACAGAGTAAAAGAAGCCGTGCGTCTTGGTTTTACCAAGATCGTTCTTCCAAAGAAAAACATCACTTCCGCCCTGAAAGTTCCCGAAAACGTTGAGCTTCTGGGAGTGAGCAGTATATACCAGGTTCTTCTACATATGAGAAAAAGAGAAAATAACGTAATTTTTGACATATAATTTGTTTTTAAGTGCTCGTTTTTGTTTAAGATCGACAAAACCGAGCACTTATTTTCTACACAGTAATGGTTATCATTTCCAAAAAAGATATTGAAATATTTTTTTCATTAATGTATAATTTAATTAGATGTTTTATGCGTGAAAACGCATATTTGCATGCAAACATACATCAAGGAGAACTTTCTTATGGAAAAGGTTTACACAAAAAGTATTCGAAACGTAGCGCTCCTCGGACACAGCGGGGGCGGAAAAACTTCACTTGCTGAGTCTATGCTTTATATCTCAAGACTTACCGATCGCCTTGGTACGGTTACAGACGGTAATACTGTATGCGACTATGATCCCGAGGAGATCAAGAGAGGTTATTCTATATCCGCCGCAACTGCTCCCATGCTTTGGAACGGTACGAAAATAAATATAATGGACACCCCCGGTTTCTTCGATTTTGAAGCAGAGGTAAGGCAGTGCGTCAGAGTTGCAGATGCTGCAATAATCGTTGTTGACGGAAAATCTGGCATTCAGGTAGGAACGGAGCTTGCATGGGATCTTGCCACTGAAGCAGGTATTCCCAAAGCCTTCTTCATCAACCGTTTTGATGACGGCGAAGCACGCTTCTATAAGGTGTTCGGAGCAATCAGAGAAAAATACGGGCTCACAGTATGTCCAATTCAGATTCCTATCATAGACGGCGATACGGTCATTGGATTTGCTAATCTAGTCGAAATGTGTGTTTACACCTTTGAAAAGCAGACTGGTGAATATGTAAGGTCCTCTATTCCCGAAAAGTTCAGCGATATGTTTGCCGAATATCACAATATGCTTCTTGAGGCTATTGCACAGACAAGCGACGAGCTCATGGATAAATTCTTTAACGAAGAGCCCATTTCACGTGAAGAAGCACTTGAGGCTATTCACCAAGGAATTATTAAGGGTGATATCGTTCCCGTATTCTGCGGTGCAGCACTTAAGAATTGGGGTATTAAGACATTGCTGGATACCATCGCTGAGTCTTTCCCAAGACCTATTGCTCGTTCTGTAGAGCATATAATTGACAGAGAAGGTAACATAAGTGAGATAGCAATAGATATGGATAGCTCCGACACGTCTGTATTTATATTTAAAACAGTTGCCGATCCCTTCGTAGGAAAAATGTCCTTCTTTAAGGTTATGAACGGAACATTAAAAAAAGATATGACACTTCGCAATACAACAAGCGGAGTTACCGAAAAATTCAACAAGATCTTTATGATGAGAGGAAAGAAGCAAATAGACGTCGATGAGCTTGCATGCGGAGACATTGGCGTTACCGCTAAACTTACAAACACCAATACTAACGACACTCTCACAGCACTTTCGTCCAATGTAAAATATCTTCCTATACAGTATCCAACGCCCTATATGACTATGGCTATTACACCGAAGGCAAAGGGCGACGAGGATAAGATCTCCACCGGTGTTTCACGACTTCTGGAAGAGGATCTAACTATAAAATACGAAAACAATTCAGAAACAAAGCAGCTAACCATTTCAGGTCTCGGTGACATTCATCTTGATATTATCGTCTCTAAGCTTAAGAGTCGCTACGGTGCGTCGGTAGAGCTTACCAAGCCTCGTCTTGCATACAGAGAGACAATCAAAAAGTCTGTCGAGGTAGAAGGAAAGCATAAGAAGCAGTCGGGCGGATCCGGTCAGTACGGCCACGTTAAGATCAAATTCTCTCCCGGAGAAGCAGAGGGACTTACCTTCACCGAATCTGTATTTGGCGGAGCAGTACCCAAAAACTTCTTCCCGGCAGTCGAACAGGGACTTCGCGATTGTATGCAGAAGGGTGTTCTTGCAGGATATCCTGTTGTAAATCTTGCGGCAAATCTTTACGACGGTTCCTATC
Organism: Eubacteriales bacterium; assembly: GCA_045652665.1. Taxonomy (GTDB): domain Bacteria; phylum Bacillota; class Clostridia; order Oscillospirales; family CAG-272; genus UBA1740. The sequence continues at coordinate 16,685 of JAZRUS010000066.1, forward strand.
ATGACGTAGACTCAAACGAAATATCCTTTAAGCTTGCGGCCGGCATCGCATATCGCGAGGGACTTCCCAAGGCTCAGCCTGTTATTCTTGAGCCTGTCGGAGAACTTAAGGTTCATATTCCCGACAATTACGTAGGCGATATTATGGGTGAGCTCAACAAGCGCCGCGGCAGGGTAATGGGTATCGAGCCAAACGATAACGGAACTCAGACGGTTCTTTCGGAAGTACCTTTCGCTGAAATGACAGATTACGTTATATCACTCAGAGCAATGACGCAGGGAAGAGGAAAGTTTGATTTTAATTTCATCAGATATGATGAAGTTCCCGCATCACTTACGGATAAAATAATTGCTGAAGCAAAACAAAACGAAGCATAATATAAAAGTCGGCAGAGTTTATGCTCTGTCGACTTTTTATATAACAAAAAAAGACAGGCCGAAACCTGTCGTTTTTGGCGGAGAGAAAGGGATTCGAACCCTTGAAACCGTATTAGGGTTTACACGATTTCCAGTCGTGCGCCTTAGACCAACTCGGCCATCTCTCCACGCGACTCCTACATTATAGCAGATGATTTAAAAAAAGTCAAGTGCTTTTTCTATAAAATAATACATTTTTTGAATATTATTTATATTTGCACAAAAGATATTATCAGTAAAAAGCGGAGGTGTCAGA
>JAZRUS010000067.1:0-23193 GCA_045652665.1 Eubacteriales bacterium
GCGAATGACTTTCGTTCACGCGGACACCAAATCCGAGGCATCTATGGTGCTGTTAGAGGCGAAGAGGGGGGCAAGATGCGGAATGATCCTTACGCCGCCCCTAATAATTTATGAAGATAAAGAGCATAAGGAATACACCGGGGATATGCGGTTTATTATGGAAAACGGATATTTCCCGAAAGCTTATAAACGGTAGGACTGACATATGGAAATTTCCGAAAAAAACAAGCTGCAAAAATCGACGCTGTATCTGGTGGGAACTCCGATAGGCAATCTCGCCGATATATCCGAAAGAGCAAAAAAGGTGCTTTGTGAGGTTGATTTCATTGCCGCAGAGGATACGCGCAACTCAATGAAGCTATGCTCTGCTCTCGGAATCAAGAAAGAGCTTGTAAGTTATTTTGAGCATAATAAGCGCGCAAGCGGAGAGCGCATTACGGCAAGACTGCTCGCGGGAGAATCCTGCGCCCTCGTGACGGATGCGGGAATGCCGGCGATAAGCGACCCCGGAGAGGATATCGTCAGCCTTTGCGCCGAGCGCGGTATAAACGTCAGCGTTATTCCCGGCCCGTGCGCGGCAATATCCGCCCTTGCAATGTCGGCTCTTCCAACCGGTCGCTTCTCCTTTGAGGGTTTCCTATCCGCCAAGGGAAGCGAAAGAAAAAAGCAGCTAAGTGCTCTTTCCGCCGAGGAAAGGACGATGATATTCTACGAGGCACCGCACAAGCTGAGGGCAACTCTTGCGGATATGGCAGATATCTTTGGTACAGACAGGCGCATATCGCTGTGCCGCGAGCTGACGAAGCTTAACGAGGAGGTACTGCGTACCACTCTTTCGGGAGCTGTGGACTACTACCGCGAGCGAGAACCGCGCGGAGAATACGTGCTGGTGGTAGAAGGCAGAGCAGTGGGAGACACGGATATCGAAAATCCGCTGTGTTCCCTATCCCCTGCGGAGCACGTTGAGCATTATATCGGATGCGGCATGACAAAGATGGACGCGATCAAAGCGGCGGCAAAGGACAGGGGCATTTTAAAATCCGAGATGTACAAGGAGCTGCTTTAGGTTTACTCCAGAACCGTCTGCGTTTTTCCTTATTTTTCCTGATTTTCACCCCTTTTTTCGAGGGGTGAAAATATTTTTGATTTTTTTAGTTTTTTGTATTGCAAAAATCGAAAATATATGGTATTATGAGTTAACCTCAAGGCGCGGTCCCGTGCTGAGGTACAAAGCAGCGTTCGATCATGCGGCGCTTATCTGCGCTTATCTGCTACTCGGATACAGTGCAAAAATTTCGAACGCGATCATATCCGTTTGGGATGGGAAGAAAGGTATGGTATTAAGTATGAATGGATTTATACTTAAAAACAGAGAAATTCCTCAAAACGTTCAGCCTATCGTCGACCGATTGACCGGTGACGGCAAAAAGGTCCTTTTCGTGATTGTAGGCGACCTCGCCCTTAATGGAAAATATGCCGAATCAGCGCTTGTTTTTACCGAGGATTCCGTTTGTTGCTATGACGGAGTGCCCGGTGAGGATAAGTGCTATTTTTATCGGGATATGAGCGAGGTCATCTCAAAGAGAATGTACGGTAATGCTACCCTCTCAGCAAAGATGCCCGACGGGCGGCGAGTAATATTCTTCCGCTATACCTACGCCGTTGCCGCTCTTTGCGATGCGGCGGCACTTTACATAAATCATATTAATAGCGGAGCGGATAAAAACGAGGAGCTCGCCATAATGGCGATAACATTCGAGCGCGCGCTCAGTGTGTGTCCGAAATGCGGCAGAACGCTATTACATCCGGGCGCGGAGTGCATCATGTGCCGATCGAAGCTTAAGATCGTAAAGCAGCTGTCAAAGTACATACGGCCGCAGATGAAGACAATCATAATATGTATAATTCTCTCGCTGATCACCACCGCGGTGTCTCTCATTCCCCCGACTATCACGGGATTTATAGTTGACGCGATATTCCCGAAGAGCGGCGGCGCGTCCAACATCTCGATCCTTCAAACTATAGCAACATCCTTCGGTGAGGGACGGACGCGGATGCTGTTCACGATGATCGGCTGCCTGCTCTTTACTTATCTCTTCCAATACGGTGTGGGAATCATCCGTTCCTACCTTATGAGAACAGCGGGTGATAAAGCAATCGCAGCGTTACGGAGCGATATATACCTTAAGTCGCAATATCTTCCCATGAAGTTTTACGACAAGACCTCAACGGGCTCTGTCATAAACAGAATATCAAGTGACGCTATGGCGCTTAAAAACTTTATGCTCCGAATTACGCAGGAGGCAGTCGTGCATGCATTCCAGCTCGTGGGAATAGTAGTTATAATGCTGGCACTCAACCCACAGCTCACTCTGTTCTCTCTTATTCCCGTTATATTCATAGTTATAGCCACGAGAATATTCTCAAAGAAAATACAACCCTACTACCGCAGACTGTGGCGCCGCTCTACGGCGGTGTTCTCCACCCTATCGGATACCATCCCCTGCATCAAGGTTGTAAAATCCTTCACGGGAGAGAAACGACAGGCTGAAAAGTTTGAAGAAAAGAATGCGGACTGGCTCGAGATGGATCTCAAAATAGGTAAGCTCGCGACCGCGTTCCCTCAGATCATCTCCTTCCTCGTCACTATCGGCTCGCTTATCATATGGGGCATCGGCGGAACTCTCGTAATAGACGGCAGCGATCCACGATACACGGCAGGTCTTATAGTTTCCTTCGTTTCCTACGCATCGATGTTCTATAACCCCGTCACATTCTTCGCAAATCTCTCCGATTCGTTCCAGGGTGCGCTCGCATCTACCGAGAAGATACTCGATATACTGGAGGCGGAGCCGGAGCACGAGGCTGAGGCACACACGGTGCCCGGCAAGCTTGACGGAAAGATCGAATTCTTGCACGTCGGCTTCTCCTTCGACAGAACGAAAAAAGTCCTTGACGACGTCACTCTCACGATTAACCCGGGCGAGATCGTCGGCATAGTCGGTACTACAGGATCGGGTAAATCCACCCTCGTCAACCTGCTTATGCGCTTCTACGACGGATATTCCGGCGAAATACTCGTTGACGGACACAACATAAAGAACTTTGACCTGTCGGCATACCGCGAGCAGATCGGATACGTCCAGCAAGAGCCGATGATGTTCAGCGATACGATATTCAACAACATCGCCTACAGCAACCCCTCGGCAAGTGTTGAGGACGTTATACACGCGGCGGACATTGCAAACGCGCACGGCTTCATAGCGCGCCAGCCGGATGCATACGACACCGTCCTCGGCGAGCGAGGAGTGGGCGTTTCAGGCGGTGAAAAGCAAAGAATATCCATTGCTCGCGCTGTACTTAAATCCCCCTCGATACTCATCTTCGATGAAGCCACCGCAGCGGTAGACTCCGAGACCGAGCATCTCATACAGGAGGCTATCGACAGACTTATTGAGGGTAAGACCACGCTGATGATAGCTCACAGACTCTCCACTCTTAAGAGAGCAAACAGAATAATCGTGGTCGATAACGGACGGATAATAGAAAACGGTTCGCCGGAGGAGCTTATGGCAAAGAAGGGCAAGTATTACAAGCTCGTACAGATACAGTCAATGGCTCAGGATGCAGAGAAAATGCGCGAGGAGGAAAGACTCTGATGAGAACCGAAAGATTCTACGTTACAAAAAACGATAACATTACGGTATACGAAAACAATCTGATAACCCTCGCAAGAGAGGACGGCACGGTATACGAGCAGCTGGAACCTAGGCGTCTGTTCCCCGTCAGCCGCGCCGACAGCTACATAACCCTTCTAACTACCGACGGGATTGAGGTCGCGGTAATAAGAAATCTAGATAATCTAAACGAAAAGTCGCGCGAGGTGATCGAATACAGCCTTAACGATTTCTATCTTGTACCTCACATCCTCAAGATCTACTCGGTAAGCGAAAAAAACGGAAAGATACACTGGGCGATCGAGACCGAGCGCGGATACAAGGAATTCGACATTAGGAGCAGAAACCACGACATAAGAATCTACTCCGACGGCAGAGTAAGAGTGCGCGACTCGGACGATAACAGATATGTTATCACCGATTATAGAAAGCTCGATAAGCACAGCCGTGCACAGCTTATTGCCGATCTTTAATAACAAAACTCGCAGACACAGAAAATTTTGTGTGCCTGCGAGTTTTTTTCGACATTTTATTCACTTGTGTATCGGCAAGCCTGCGTTGAGAAGAGAAGATGGTAATCCCCCTTCTGCTCCATAAGCTCGGAGTGCGTGCCAAGCTCCGAGACAACGCCGTTTTTAAGCACTACTATTTTATCGGCGGTGACAGCGCTTGAAAGCCTGTGGGAGACGAATATGCTTATCTTGCCCTGTGAAAGCTCGGCAAACTGATCGAAGATCGCCTGCTCCGCAAGCGCGTCAAGCGATGCGGTGGGCTCATCAAGTATAAGCACCTCGGAATCCTTATAGAAGGCTCTCGCAACCGCGAGCTTCTGCCACTGTCCGCCCGAGAGCTCTATTCCGTCCTCTTCAAACATTCTGGTCAGCGGTGTGCTGTAGCCGCGATGAAGCTCAGAAATGAATCTGTCGGCATCTCCCGACCTTGCGGCACTTTGTACCTTCTCCCCGTCAGGCGGCCTCTTTACGTCGCCGAGCTCGATATTTTCCCCTGCCGTTACGGCATATCTGCCAAAGTCCTGGAACACCGTGCCAAACATATCGTAGAGGGCGGCGGGGTCGTATTCGCGCAGATCGCGCCCATCAAGCGTAATAACTCCCTCGGTAGGATCGTAAAGACGCATAAGAAGCTTCAGAAGAGTGGTTTTCCCCGCGCCGTTAAGACCGACGAGCACTATTTTCTCTCCCGATTCAAATTTGAGGTTAATATTCGTGAGAACCTTCTTATCCACTCCGGGATAGGAGAAGGAAACGTTTTTGAATTCTATTGTATGAGATACTCCTCGCTCGGGCAATGCAGGCTCGGAAACGGAGGGAACTATCTTGGTTTCCTCCCTCATAAACTCCATCATATTATCTATGAAAAGAGTTCCCTCGTAGATGGTTGCGGTAGCAGCTACAAGCGCGGTAACATAGGACGCAACCGAGGTAAGCGCGCCGGTATAAAGCGAATAGTCACCTATCATTCCGTCGTTAAACACCACGTCATACGCAACGTAAGCGAAAAGCGCGCAGTTTGCAAGCGTAGCGAGCAGGCTGACTGTCACTCTCAGCACGTTCTCTCTGAATATGAGCGTCTTAAGACCTTTGAAATATCTTTTGAACGCGCTATTATACTTACCGATAAAGGTATCGCCAAGTCCGAGTATTTTGACCTCCTTCACACTGTCCTTGTTGGTCATAAGACCCGAAAAATAATTCATCTCCCGCCTGTCCTTTGAATGGTGGCGGACGTATCTGAAGTTGCGGTGGCGGTAAACGTAATTGACCACAGCTCCCGGAAGAGCCGCCAGAATTATAATTACGGGTGCCCACGGACTGAGTGTGGCAAGAACTACAATAAAGGATACTATACTGATAAGCGAGCTTACAACGTTGAAGGTAGCGGAAAGAATACCGATCGGGCGCATTCCCGCCTCGCGGTTTGCGTTCTCAAGCTTCTCATAAAACTCCGGACTGTCAAAAGATGCCATATCAAGAGTTTTCGCCTTATTTATTATCTTAACCTTAATGTGGTTTACGACAAGCTCTCCAGCTATCGCGGTAACACCGGCGTTCAGCCGATCGAGAATGCGGTGAGTAAAAAGGTAAATAAACTCAAGAAGCAAAAGGAAGAGTATTGGGCGCAGGGTGTTAAATACCTCGCTAAAGTTAGATCCGACTGCGGACGCACCGATAAGATCGGCAATTCCGTTAAGAAGCTCTCTTGAAATATAAGCACCGATGACCGGCAGAACGCCGCTCAAAACGCAGAACAGAGCCATAAAGAGAAGAACCGCAGGCGAGCTCTCCCAGACGAGAGAAATTATGTAAAAGAGCCTTGAAGAAAAGCTTTTTACGTTCCTAAAAAGATAAGGTATAAGATTTTTTATCCCCTTAGGTCTTTCCTGCCTTTTTCCGCGCGGTGTGCCGGGCGAGGGGGGAGGTGCAAAATGTCTTGGCATCTTTTTCCTCTTTTCTTTTAAAAAATATTGCATTTTCACGATTGATGTGTTAAAATATAGGTAAGTTTTATTTCCAGCTTTAGACAAGGAAAGCTATTTTTAATTACGCAAAATCTTTTCGTGCATATTATAAGGATAGTATATCACACTTTTTTGGCTATTTCAAGACATTTTTAGAAAGAAGGTTATCATATGGTCTTACCAAAAATGGGAGATCTTTTCGACCTCTCACACAGCATTGCGGCGGAATTTCTTGCCGAGGATATTCCGATATACCTGCACGTATCACGCATTAAGGATTACTGCCTTGCGCTGATTGAAAAATACAGTAATGACAGTGATAAATATGAGTTTATCGGCGAGGGCGTCCTTGCGGCAAAGGATGCAAAGATATCCGATGCGGCAGTGATACTGCCTCCGGCTATAATCGGCAGCGGCACGGAGGTGCGCCCCGGAGCATACCTGCGCGGTGCGGTCATAGTAGGTGACGGTGCGGTCATAGGCAACAGCACCGAGCTGAAAAGCACGATCGTATTCGACGGCGCACAGCTTCCCCATTATAATTACGCAGGAGACAGCATTATCGGCTACCGCGCGCATCTCGGCGCCGGGGCGATCGTCTCAAATTTCAGGCTTGATAAAAAGAACATTACTGTCAGGCTGGGTGCGGAAAAACTGGATACCGGACTCAGAAAATTCGGCGCGCTGATAGGCGACGGATGCGAGGTAGGCTCAAATTCAGTGATCTGCCCCGGATGCGTAATGGGAAGAGGCTGCACCGTATATCCTCTATCAAGCGTTAACGGAGTCATAGACTCCGGAGCCCGACTATCGGGCAGGATCGATCAAAAAAATAACGAAAAGGCGGAGAAAAACTTATGAGTCGACTATTTGGAACAGACGGAATACGCGGGGTGGCAAACGAATTTCTCAGCTGCGACCTGGCTATGGCAGTCGGACGCGCGCTGGGAAGCCTTCTGTCATCGGACAATAAATACCGCAGAACTGTGCTGATCGGCAGAGACACACGCATATCCTCCGAAATGCTTGAGGCGGCAATTACCGCCGGACTTTACTCGGTGGGATGCGACGTTATATCCGTCGGTGTAGCACCGACCCCCGCGATTGCATACTTGACAGGTGAATACGGTGCAAAGGCAGGCATCGTTATCTCTGCGTCACACAATCCGTTTGAATACAACGGAATAAAGGTTTTCGGCGAGGACGGACACAAGCTCAGTGACGAATTAGAGGACCGAATAGAGGATATGGCGCTTAATAACGAGCCGAAAATGCGCCTTGTAAGCGGTGCTGACATAGGCGTTAGCATAGCGGCAGAGGACGCTTTGGAAAGATATATCAACAAGCTCAAGCAGTGTACGGACGTATCGCTCGACGGACTTAGGATCGCGGTTGACTGCGCGTGCGGCGCGGCATCACGCACAGCGGAGCGTGTACTCTCCGAGCTTGGAGCTGACGTAACTATGCTGTCTAACAATCCTAACGGCGTTAACGTAAACGCAGGATGCGGCTCTACTGATATGACGGCACTGAAAAAGGCAGTGGTTGATGGCGGATTTGACTGCGGAATAGCATTTGACGGAGATGCGGACAGATGCCTTGCCGTAGACGAGCATGGCTCCGAGGTTGACGGCGACCGTATCATGGCAATTCTAGCACTTGATCTCAAATCGCGCGGCAAGCTTACAAATAACACAGTTGTCGGAACTGTAATGACAAATCTCGGCTTCGTCAGATTCTGCCGGGAAAACGGTATAGACTTCGTAGCGGCAAAGGTTGGAGACAGATACGTTTCGGAGCTTATGGATCAGGGCGGATTTTGCCTTGGCGGCGAGCAATCCGGACATATAATTCTGCGAGAGTTTGCAACAACGGGAGACGGTCAGCTAAGCGCTATCGCTCTGCTCTCGGTTATGAAAAAAAGCGGCAAGTCTCTATCCGAGCTTGGCTCGGTTATGCAAAGATTCCCCCAGCATACCGTCAATATTCCTGCAACTCCGGATAATAAGATCGCAGTATTTACCGACGACGGAATAAAGGCGATCATCGCGGAAGCAGAGGCGAAGCTGGGAGGGGACGGACGAATACTCGTGCGTCCGTCGGGTACTGAGCCGTTAATCAGAATAATGGTGGAGCACAATAACGCTGAGCTCTGTGAAAAAACAGCGCGCGAGTGCGCAAAGCTGCTATCTGAGAGACTTGGTTGATACCTTTCCCACCCCGGCATCAGATACACTGATATCATAATCTATAATATTTCACTAAAATCTCATCCGATCTGTATCACAAAAGACGTGTGTGGCATAAAATAAGCATAGAAGGATGCGAGAGCAGCGGCGAGTACCGTATTAAGCCGCGCTCTCTCGTTACCGCAATAAACAGATCGGAGATCGGTATGAAGGTAAACAAGGAACAGATGCGGGCAATGGCGGAAAAATCCGATGCAGAGCTTTGGCGCGAGATATGCAACATCGCAAAGAGCCACGGAATATCCCTACCCGACACAGAGCCGAAAAAAGAGGATCTTGAAAAGGTGCGGCGCGCACTGCTCGGAGTTGAGAAAATGAGCCTTAGCGAAGCAACGAGACTGCTGAACAGCTACAGAAAGCAGAGGTAGTTCACGTGGCTGAAAATGATCTGTCAAGGATAGTCGGACTGATTATGGAAAATCCGGCGCTCATCGAGGAAATCAAAAATCTCGGACGGCAAAAGACAGAGGAAGCGACAGCCGCGACAGAGGTGCTGCCTACCGACACCGGCGAAGACGAGATCGAAAAGACAGCAGAGGCTGTGGCTCTGCCGCGCGCTACCTCGCGGCGGCGAGAGCTTTTATACGCCCTTAAGCCTTACGTATCCGAGCAGAGAGGGCGCGCAATAGAATCAATGCTGTCGATCGTGGATATAATCGATATGATGAGGTCAAGATAGCTATGTACACAAGATCATATTACACGGACGGTGAAAAAATGAACCTGCCCGAGGGATATGACGGCACGGCATTTTCCGACAGTGAGAGGATATCCGAGAATTATAAGGAAGAGGACGAGTGCCCCGCGGAGAAAACCGAGACGGCGCACAGCACGGGAATATTTGATGGCCTTGGCATCGGGAAGCTTCTTGGCAACGGAACGCTTTTCGGCGGATTAAAGATAGGCACGGAGGAAATAATTATTTTAGCTCTTGCCGCCTTTATGCTGTTTTCGGGCAGCAGGGATATAGAATGTGCCGTGATGCTATTCGTCCTATTGTTTATAAAGTAAATAGTTGTTTACATATTGAATTAAAAGCGACTGCACTGCAGTGTGATACTCTTAACGGAGCATTAACGCTGCAGTGCAGTCCCTTGTTATTTTGTTATATTGTCTTAATGAAATAATTTTTATTTACCACGGCTACGTCAGAAGAAGGAAAACTGATTAGTTTCCGCGAGCTCATCCAGCACGTGGTTGCGGCGAAGAAGCTCTATGACTGCCTTAGATATTCCCGTCCTCTCGCGAAGCTCCTCAATCGAATAAATATCGTAATTATCGCGAGCCTCTATTATCTTCTCCGCAGCTTTATCGCCAAGTCCCGCAAGAGAATTGAAGGGCATCCTTATCTTTCCGTTTTCGGGGAGGAATGCCGTAGCGTCAGACCTCTTGAGGTCAACGCTCAGGAATTTGACACCGCGCGCCATAGCCTCTCTTACAAGATAGAGGGTCTGACAGGTTTCATTTTCCTTCGCCGATGCCTCAACGCCTTTTTCCTCAATTTCTTTAATAGCCGCGTTTACGCCTGCGTATCCGCCGCCGACGATCTCCGCGTCAAATCCGCCGGGCGCAACGGTAAGGAATGCGGCGTAGAACTCCATCGGATAGTATATCTTATACCATCCGAGACGGATCGCAGACATATCGTACGCTGCGGCATGCGCCTTTGGGAACATATACTTTATCTTTTTACACGACCAGATGTACCAATCGGGCACTCCGTGCTCAAGCATTGCCGCCTCGTATTCCGGCTTAAGCCCCTTGCCCTTTCTAACATCCTCCATTATCTTGAAGGACATGGAGTTATCAAGTCCCTTCTGGATCAGATAAAGCATAATTCCGTCACGCGTGCCAACGACCTCGGATATCGTGCAGATGCCGTTTTTAATCAGCTCCTGCGCATTTCCAAGCCACACGTCGGTTCCGTGAGTAAGTCCGGATATCTGTAACAGATCGGCAAAGGTCTTAGGCTTTGCGTCAAGTAGAACCTGCTGAATAAACCTCGTGCCCATCTCCGGAATTCCGTACGTTCCAAGAAGACAACCGCCGATATCCGACGGGGATATTCCGAGAGGCTTCGTAGATGCAAAGAGCTCATACACCGATTTATCGTTCATCTTTACGTCGAGAACGCTTGTGCCCGTGTATCTTTCAAGCATCTTATACTTAGTCGGAATATCGTGACCGAGCTCATCCAGCTTCAGTATCGTATCGTGAAGATAGGAGAACTGGAAGTGAGTGGTTATTATATCCGAGTTCGGATCGTCCGCGGGATGCTGTACCGGGGTAAAATCGTATATTTCATATTCCGTCGGAACAACTATTATTCCGCCGGGGTGCTGACCCGTGGTCTTTTTTATACCGTCAAGCTTCGTGACCATATGACCGATCTCAGCCTTCGGGATAGATATCCTTCGCTCCTCTAAATATTTACTGACGTAGCCCCAAGCAGTCTTTGCCGCAAGGGTACCTATCGTTCCCGCGCGGAACACGTGCCCCTGACCGAACAGCTCCTCGGTATACTTATGGACTCTGCCCTGCACGTCACCCGAAAAGTTAAGGTCTATATCGGGGGATTTGTCGCCGTAGAAACCGAGGAAGGTCTCAAACGGAATATCGTGACCGTCCTGATACATAAGCTCACCGCACACGGGGCAGAGCTTATCGTCAAGGTCAAAGCCTGATCCGACCGAGCCGTCGGTGATAAACTCGCTGTGCCTGCACTTCAGACATCTGTAGTGCGGCGGCAGAGGATTTACCTCCGAGATTCCCGAAAGGGTAGCGACGAGAGATGAGCCGACTGAGCCGCGCGAGCCAACCAGATATCCGAGACTCTCGGAATAGGCAACCAGCTTAACGGCTATCATATAAAGAACGGCAAATCCGTTTTTGATTATTGAAGTAAGCTCTTTTTCAAGCCTTTCGGCAACGATCGGGGGAACGTCGTCACCGTACCAATCGCGAGCCCTTTTCCAACAGGACTCCGTCAGTTCCTCGTTTGCACCGGGGATGGTGGGCTCGTAGGTTCCCTTCGGGATCGGGCGAAGATACTCACACATATCGGCAATCCTGTTGGGATTGTCTATTACGACCTCCTCACATGCCTCGGCACCGAGGTAGGAGAACTCCTCTAGCATCTCCTCGGTTGTTCTTAAATAGATAGGCTCGTCCTTATCGGCGTCCTTGAATTTCATACCCGCAAGAAGTATCCTGCGGTAGATCTCATCCTCTTTATTTATAAAGTGGGCGTCGCAGGTAGCGCAGACCGGCTTTCCAAGCTTCTTTCCGAGTGCGTATATCTGACGGTTTATATCCCGAAGCGCCTCCTCATCCGCGACCTTGCCCTCTGCTATAAGGAAGGCGTTGTTGCAAATCGGCTGAATCTCAAGATAATCATAGAAGGATGCGATCTCCTCTATCTCCTCAGCCTTCTTCCCCTCTCTGATAGCGTTGTAAAGCTCGCCCGAAACGCATGCAGAACCGATAATCAGCCCCTCTCTGTGTTCCTCTATGACGGATTTAGGCATACGGGGAACCTTCCTTTGTCTGCCCCAGCCGCCGTAGTAATTGAGGTAGCTATAGGATACAAGCTTATAAAGATTCTTAAGTCCCTCTTTGTTTTTAGCAAAGATGATCATATGATACGCAGGAAGCTTTATCGGATCTACCGACTCGCTCATTGCCGCATCAGCACTCTCAAAATCTGCTATGCCCTCGCTTCTGAGGCCTGCGAGCATCTTTATGAATATGCGCGCGAGCACCTCGGCGTCATCCTCCGCTCTATGGTGGTGGAAATCTCCTATATCATAGTGCGAAACGAGAGTATCGAGCTTATGATTTTTAAGCTCGGGATTCACGTATTTTGAAAGACCCAGAGTATCGAGATACGAGTTATTGAAGGGTATGGAATTGCGCTCCGCGGCGATCCTAATAAAGCCGACGTCGAAGTTTGCATTATGAGCTATAAGCATATCGTCGCCTGCAAATTCAAGAAATTTGGAGACAGCCTCTGCTTCAAGCATAGCTCCCTTTACCATATCATCGGTGATAGATGTGAGCTTTGTTATCTCCTCGGGGATCGGGCATTGGGGATCGACGAATATATCCATCCTGTCGATTATCTTGCCTGCCTTTATTTTGACCGCACCTATCTCTATGATCTTGCAGGTACGCGCCGAAAGACCCGTTGTCTCTATATCGAACACGACCATCTCATCGTCAAAGGAGGGATATTTCGTTCCGAATATACATTTTGCGGTGTCGTTTACGTAATAAGACTCTATACCGTAAAGAACCTTAAGCTCTTCGTTTCCCGACTTTTCAAGCGCGAGCATTACCTCGGGAAATGCCTGCACGTTTCCATGGTCGGTGACGGCGATTGCCTTGTGCCCCCAGCGGATTGCCGTATTTATTATCTCTGACGGCTTTATCAGCGCATCCATCTGCGACATATTCGAGTGCAGATGAAGCTCAACGCGCTTTCTCTCTGCGTTGTCCATTCTCTCTACGGTCTTGATCTTCTTGATTCCACGTAAAGAGATAAAGGGCTCGTTATCGAATTTATCACGCATTACCTTGCCGAGAACGGCAACGTGCGCCCCTGACTTAACGCCCTTAAACCAGCCTGCGTCCTCCTTATCGAGGCGCTTTTTTATGTATGCGGCAGATGCGCCGTCGGAGATTCCTATCGTTACGGTGACCTTATCACCCTCTCGCGACTCCTTGTCCGCGGTTTCAAAAACCGTGCCGAGGAAAACCGCCGCGACACGAGTCTTATCAAGATCGGATAGAGGAACGGGATCAAGTATATCAAAATCTTCTCCGTATATAAGCTCAGGCGATCCGAATTCATAGACAGTGGGGCCCATGCGATATCTCGTCTCGCTTATCATCTCGTTATTCCCCGTCATAGCGTTTATACCCTGACGGCGGTCAAAGTCGTAGTGAGGATCTTTGGCTCTCGCCTCATCCTCTCGCTCTCTCTCCGCTCTTTCAAGGTCCCGTGCCGCACGCTCTCTGTCAGCAGCCTCTGCATCCTTTACCAACTGCTCGCGGCGTGCCGCCCACTCCGCGTTGTACGCCTCCGCCCCCGATCCCTCAACGACCTTGAAGCTACGGGTAACGCCGTAGCGAGAGCGTAAAATATTGCTCAATATGTTCTCAGTGTTCGCATTCTTGACAAAATCAACGCCGTAAGACGAAAAAGGCAACTGCACTGTTATGCACTCGCCATCATCATCAAATACTCCGTGTGTGAAGAAGCCGAAGGTAACCGCGCCGCAGAACGCAGCCTCCATTACTACCTCGTTTATTCTCGATATATTAAACTCCTCCGGCGGAAAGTGCGGAAGTATCTTAAAGGAATCCGCCGAGTACAACTCGCGAAGCTCATCCTCTATCTGATATATCAATTCGGGGTCCTCGTGGGAATCGAAGGTAAGCTCGATTTCCACCCTGAGCGGAGATTTTGAAACCCTGAATCTGAAATCGCGGGAGCGCAGGAGCATTGCTTCCTTCTCAAACGAGGGCTTATATTTAGTAAATACCTCTAAAAAGCTTTTTTCAGCCATCGGGTCTCTCTTCCTTCATAATTTTAATTTCGCGGATAAGCTCATCCACAAGCCTATCCTCATTTACCTTACGGACTATTTCTCCTTTTTTAAAGAGCAGTCCCTCTCCGATACCGCCCGCAATTCCGATATCCGCCTCTCTCGCCTCGCCGGGACCGTTTACGGCGCATCCCATAAGGGCAACCTTTATATTCAGCCTGTCAAGTCCCTCGCGCTTTATTCTCTCCTCAAACTCGGAGAGCATATCTATCAGCGAAATTCTCGTTCTGCCGCAGGTCGGGCAGCTGACGATATCCATACCTCGCTCCTCGCCGATCTCAAGCGCGGAAAGTATCTCGCGAGCCGCGCCTATCTCCTCTGTCGGATCGTCGGTAAGCGAAACGCGGAGCGTGTCTCCTATTCCCTCAGATAGAAGCGCGCCGATTCCAATACTGCTCTTCACCATAGCGCGCATACGCGCCCCCGCCTCGGTAACGCCGAGGTGAATGGGGTAATCCGTCAACTCAGCAAGCCGGCGGTTCGCCTCTAGCATCATAGGAACGTTTGACGCCTTAACCGATATTGCGACGTCGCGAAAATCAAGCTCCTCAAGTATCTTCGCGTGCGAAAGCGCACTCTCAACGAGTGCCTCAGCGGTAACACCGCCGTGCTTTTTCAGTATTTCCGCCTCAACAGAGCCCGAATTTACGCCGATACGGATAGGTATCCCTCTGTCACGGCAGGCGCGCACTACTGCCTCTACTCTGTCACGGCTTCCTATATTCCCTGGGTTTATTCTTATTTTATCTATACCCGCCTCTGCGGCGGCAATTGCTATGCGGTAATCGAAATGTATATCTGCTACGAGCGGCACGTGGGGTGCGCGCTCCTTAATATATTCTACAGTACCGACCGATTCAAGGTCGGGCAGAGCTATCCTTACGATATCGCATCCAAGCTCTGCAAGAGTGACGGTCTGCCTGTAGGTGGCATCCCTGTCATGTGTGTCGGTATTCGTCATCGACTGTATCGATATAGGATGCTGCCCACCTACGCCGATCCGACCGACCGAAAATGAGCGAGTCTTTCTTCTTATTGAATTGTAGTCCATGACGGTACCTCCTTTTTTTAAATTACAAGACCGATAACATCTTTTACAAGCACGACGAACGATAGCAAAAGAAGTGCCATAAGTCCGACGGTATTTATCATTCCCTCTACCTTCTTCGGCATTTTTCTTCCCGTAATCATTTCGGCGAGGATAGTGATTATCCTGCCGCCGTCAAGCGCGGGTATAGGCAAAAGGTTCATAAATCCGAGATTTATGCTGATAAGACCAGCTATGTGAAGAAGTGACTGACCGCCCGAGCGCGCCGCGTCTCCTATAGCAGATGATATGCCGACGGGTCCGGAGACGGCTTGGAAGGTATATCTACCCGTAAGAAGATCATAGATCGACTCCCAGCACATCCTTACCGTCAGGTAGGACTTACGCGCCGCCTGCGACACCACCGTTCCAAAATCCTTCTCAAGGCGCTGAACCTTGAAGTCCATCACGCCGAAGCTCTGCCCCTCCTCACTCATTCCGGGGAAAACCACGTCGGGAATAACGACCTCAGCACCGTTTCTTATTACGGTCAGGTCGACAGGTTCGTTTCCGCGGCGCATTATCTCATAGGATAGTTCGTCGAGTATCGCGACCGATCTGCCGTCCACCTCCACTATTACGTCGCCTACCATAAGCCCGGAATCCGCGGAGGATATCTCATATCCTGTCTCGCTCTTATCGTGAAACTGCGCGACGGTCGTGTTTCCGAGCGGAATAACGGTCGTCAGAATACTCATAACGATAACACCTGCAAGTATATTAATCATTGCGCCTGCTGCGGTTATTATAAGTCTCTGCCACGCAGGCTTTTTATCAAAGGAATTCGGGTCGTCACTCTCATCATCCTCTCCCGCCATTGCAACGTAGCCGCCAATCGGGAACATGGAAAGCGCGTAGCGGATACCGGTCTTTTTGGAATCGTACCATAGAAGCTTTGGACCCATGCCTATCGAAAACTCGTTGACCGTGACTTTGAATATACGGGCAAAAATATAATGGCCGAACTCGTGAATAAATATCAACAGTCCAAAGATAAGTAGTGCCAGAATTACCGTGAGTATGCTGCTCAAGTTTATTTCTCCTCAATAAGGTTATTTGCTATTATGCGAGCCTCTCTGTCTGCGGCAATTATGCCGTCGAGATTATGCTCGCTCTTCCTGTCTGTCAGGCGCTCGAGAGTTTCGGAGACGACGTCGGAAATCCCGAGAAATGAAAGTCTGCCCTCAAGGTGCGCTCCAACGGCGACCTCGTCTGCCGCATTCAGGACCGCGGGCATAGCACCGCCAAGTTCAAGCGCGCGCTTTGCAAGCGCGAGAAGCGGAAACGCGCCGTAATCCGGCTCGGCAAAGGTGAGACTGCCGAGTGATATAAGATCAAGCTCATCCGCCACCGACGCGCATCTGTCGGGGTAATCGACCGCATATTGGACACACATACGCATATCCGGTACGGAGAACTCGCCGATGACGGTATTATCAATATATTCAACCGCCGAATGCAATATACTCTCCCGATGGATGACGACCTGTATCGAATCGCATCCAACACCGAAAAGGTGCGCCGCCTCTATGATCTCAAAGCCCTTATTCATAAGAGTTGCGGAATCTACGGTGATCTTCCGTCCCATCCTCCAAGTAGGGTGAGCGAGCACGTCGGAAAGTGTGACCGCGGAAAGCTCGTCGCGGCTCTTTCCAAAGAAAGGACCGCCCGATGCTGTCAGTATAAGCTTCTTAATCTCTTGCTTTTTGCCTGCGAGAAGAGACTGGAATATCGCGGAATGCTCGCTATCCACCGGGAGGATCTCAACTCCTCGTTCCTTAGCGCGCGACATAACTATGTCTCCGGCGATAACTAAGGACTCCTTATTTGCAAGGGCAAGCCGCTTTCCGGAATCTATGACTGCGAGTGTCGGTCTGAGTCCTGCCTCACCTATGATCGAATTTACAACCACCTCAGCGTCTGATGAGTGTATTCCATCCTCGATGCCCTCAGCCCCCGAAAGCACCTCGATATCCGCGGAGGCGAGAAGCTGTCGTACCTCACGCGCTGCAGAAGCATCAGCCATCGCGACCCGACGCACACCAAGTTTCTTAGCAAGCTCGCATGCAGAGCGCACGTCACGGTTTGCTGATATAAAATCCACCTTGTAACCGCGCGAGAGCGCAACCTCTGCCGCCTGCGTACCCACAGAGCCGGTGACACCAAGTATGGCAACAGTTTTACTCATATCAACCTCCAATTAGGGTTAAAAAGGCCGAATCGCCCGCTATCCTGCCAAAACGAAACAGCCTCTTAAATTTATACGAAGGGCTCAAAAATCAAGCATATCGCGAGCAGAACTGTCGCGATAGAGAGAACCGAATCAAATCTGTCCATAACTCCGCCGTGCCCAGGGAAAATATTGCCATAATCCTTCACTCCGTGTTCGCGCTTTATAAGCGATGCTATAAGATCGCCGACTTGCGATACGGCGGAAAGCACGAGACCGCATACTGCAAGTACGATATAGTTCGGCGTAAGATCGGTCGCGCTCTGGATAATGAATCCGTAAAGCACGCTTAGGCCTGCCGCGCAGATGATGCCGCCGATAGCCCCCTCAACCGTTTTCTTGGGACTTACCTCCGGGATAAGCTTATGCCTGCCGAAGAGGCGACCGGTAAAGTATGCAAAAACGTCGCTTCCCCAAGCGCAGACAAGTACGAGAACTATGTACCACAGTCCCTTATCAACGTCTATAAACCTCATTACTGCAAGAGAGGTAAAGGAGAAGATTATGTAGGTTGCTACCGTGAACGCTTCGGATATCTCCGTGAATTTCAGCCTTCCACGCATAAACACCGCCACGAAGAAGGTGTATACAAGGTACGCAAAAAGCAATGCGGCACAGAGCAGAATAAAGCTCAGATTATAGCTTTCCGCAAAGAAATACGACATAAAAGGAAGTGCCACACCTATGCAGTACGCAGGTATTGATAAGGCGTAATTTTTCTCTATACCGATCACTCTGAACATTTCAAAGAGCGCTATGAGCGAAAGCGCGGAAAGCGCTATCGCAAATATGATGTATTTTGAAAAAATCAGAAGCGGAATACCAAACACTGCCATTCCGGCGGCGGTTATAATTCTTATTTTCATTTTTTCTCCAAATCTTCCTTATCAAGACCGCCAAAACGGCGCTTTCTTGAAAGAAATTGACCAACGCTGTAAAGTATCTCGTCGTCTCCGAAGTCCGGCCATAGCGTATCAAGGATAACGTACTCCGAGTACGCGCTCTGCCAAAGCAGGAAATTGGAGATTCTGAGATCCCCTCCCGTTCTTATTACGAGATCGGGATCGGGGCAATGTGCGGTGTACATATGTTCTGAAAGTATCTCTTCGGTTATCTCGGTGTGCCCCGCCTTTATCGCCTCGTTTGCGGCGTGAACGATCTCATCCCTGCCGCCGTAGTTGAGCGCAACGTTGCAGACGAAGGCGGTATCCTTAGCCATACCCTCTGCCTCAAGGCACTTGTTACGAAGCTCCTCGGAAAGCGGCGCAAGGTCGCCGATAAATTTAACCGAGAAGTCCTTATCTCTCTTGATCTCTTCTATAACGACCTCGTCTACATATCTGTAGATAAGATGCATGATAGTATCGACCTCTTCCTTCGGTCTTTTCCAGTTCTCCGTGGAAAAAACGTAGATGGTGACGTAGTGAACGCCAAGGCGCTTGAAGGTCTCAAGGGCAGGCTGAATACGCTTTGCGCCCTCGATGTGTCCCGCGCTTCTCGGAAGTCCGCGACGCTTTGCCCATCTTCCGTTACCGTCGGTTATTATAGCAACGGAATTAAGCCTTCCGTCGTTTACTATGTTCTGTGACTTCTTCTTTTTCTTTCTTCCGAACATCCGATCAGATCTCCATGATCTCTTTCGTCTTGGAAGCGGTAACTGCGTCGATCTCCTTGATGAACTTATCGGTGAGATCCTGTACGAGCTTATCAGACTGCTTTGCCTCGTCCTCGGTCATCTCGGAATCCTTCTTCATCGCCTTTACCTTATCGTTTGCATCGCGGCGGATGTTACGGATAGCGACCTTTGAATCCTCGCCCATCTTCGAGATCTGCTTAGAGAGCTCGCGGCGGCGCTCCTCGGTCATAGGGGGGAATGAGAGACGGATGCAGGAGCCGTCATTCTGCGGATTTATTCCGAGGTCGGAGGTAAGTATAGCCTTTTCAATCCCCTTCATTGCCGACTTATCCCATGCGGTAATGGTAAGGGTGCGTGCATCGGTCACCTTTATCTCCGCGATAGATGCGATCGCTGTGGGAGAGCCGTAGTAATCAACCTCAATCTTCTTAAGAACGTCGGGGGTTGCTCTGCCTGCGCGGATGGTGGAAAGGTTCTCCTTATAAGATGCAAGGCTCTTATTCATTTTTACTTCGTAATCTTTAGTATCAAGCTTCATAGTGTTTCTCCTTGTATTTAATCAGAAATTTTAGTCAGCGGTTATAACTGTTCCGACGGTCTCACCGCGGAGAGCCGCAAGTATATCCTCGGGATTTTTAAGGCCGAAAACGTGGATGGGCATCCCGTTCGACATACAGAACGCGGTGGCCGTCGCATCAATCGCCTTAAGGTTCATTGCAAGAACCTCGGATGCCTTTACGCGAAGAAGCTTCTTGGCATCGGGATTCTTTCTCGGATCATCGGTGTATATGTAATCTACGTTCTTTGCCATAAACATTGCGTCGGCTCCTATTTCAGCCGCCTTTACCGCGCCTGCGGTGTCCGTCGAAAGGAAGGGGATGCCGAGTCCGCATCCGAATACGACGATCTTTCCCTCGGAAAGGTGTTTTTTAGCAAGATCGGAGGAATAATCCTCAGCAAGAGGTGACATCGGGACAGAGGACATAACGACGGCGTCAACACCCGCTCTGACGAGCGCATCCTTCATACAAATGGAATTGATGACAGTAGCGAGCATACCCATTCTGTCAGCCGCTACCCTGTCCATTTCTCCGCCCTGTCTGCCGCGCCAGATATTTCCCGCACCGATGACGATGCCGATTTCAAGACCGCCATCCTTCGCCTGCTTCAAAACGGCGGCAACACGGTCTACAAAAACGTTATCGTAGATCTCACCCGTACCGTTTGAAAGTGCCTCACCGGAAAGCTTTAATAAAACACGCTTCATACACATTTTCTCCATTCTGCCGCCACAGGCGACTCATATGCAGTTTTTTCACGCTACACCCATTTATGACATTGTTCTTATATATTTTACCTCATAAAAGGAAATTTGTAAACACTTTTTTTGTAAAAAAACTGTTTTTTAAATAAATATATTTTTTCAACTTCGCCGACAGCGTTTTCAAGGATACCAAAAGGGAGTCCGCAAAAACCAAACGGACTCCCTTTTATACGAAAAATTACTTTTTAAGAGCGATAGCCGCCTTTGCCTTTGCCGCAATGTTTGCCGCGGTAAGACCGTACTCCTCAAGCAATACCGGAACCTTACCGGACTTGCCGAATCTGTCCTCAACGCCTACACGAAGAACTGGAACGGGGGTACACTCGCAAACCGCCTCGCTTACTGCGGAGCCAAGACCGCCGATGATATTATGCTCCTCAGCAGTTACTATAGCACCGGTTTCACGAGCAGCCTTAGCAAGGATATCCTTATCAAGAGGCTTAACGGTGTGGATATTAAGAACTCTCGCGTCGATTCCCTCAGCCTTAAGCATTTCTGCCGCCTCAAGAGCAACGTGAACCATAAATCCGGTCGCAACGATAGTTACGTCCTTACCCTCACGCATGGTAACGCCCTTACCGATCTCGAACTTGTAATCGGGCATCTCAGCCGTGAGATTCGGAACTGCAAATCTGCCGAAGCGCATATATACGGGGCCGTAGAAGTTTATCGCTGCCTCAACAGCCTCATAAGCCTCTCCCGCATCGGAGGGGTTGATAATAGTCATACCGGGGATAGTACGCATAAGCGCGATATCCTCGTTGCACTGGTGGGTCGCTCCGTCCTCGCCAACGGTAATGCCGGCGTGGGTAGCTCCGATCTTAACGTTAAGATGGGGATATCCGATAGAGTTACGAACCTGCTCAAACGCTCTGCCTGCGGCGAACATTGCAAAGCTGGATGCAAACACTACCTTTCCCGTCGTCGCAATACCTGCCGCAACGCTTATCATATTTCCCTCTGCGATACCGCAGTCAAAAAATCTTTCGGGAAACTTCTTTTTGAACATACCCGTTTTCGTTGCCGCCGCGAGGTCAGCGTCGAGAACGAGGAAATCATACTTTTCACCAAGCTCGGCAAGAGCTGCGCCGTAGCTTTCTCTGGTTGCCTTCTTTTCTGCCATCGTCACTACTCTCCTTACTTAAGACTTTCTTCTATCTTCTTGAGCTCCTCAATGGCGATCTTATACTGATCCTCCTTAGGAGCCTGACCGTGCCATTCGCACTTATCTTCCATATAGGAAACACCCTTGCCCTTTATGCTCTTGGCAATGATTACGGTGGGCTTACCCTTTACGGTCTTTGCCTCAGCGAGCGCAGCCTCAATCTGTGAGAAATCGTGCGCGTCGATGGAGATAACGTGCCATCCGAATGCGCGGAACTTCTCGTCGTGAGGCGCGGGATTCATAACCTCAGCGATCGGACCGTCGATCTGCAAGCCGTTCCAGTCGACGAATGCGCAAAGGTTATCAAGCTTGTAGTGAGCCGCGAACATTGCAGCCTCCCAAACCTGTCCCTCCTCGCTCTCACCGTCACCGAGCATTGCATAAACGCGGTAGGGATTATTGTAGACCTTACCGGAAAGAGCCATACCGCAGGCCGCGGAGATACCAAGACCGAGCGAGCCGGTAGTCATATCAACACCGGGAGTTCCCTTCATATCTGGGTGACCCTGAAGGTGGGAATCCGCCTGACGGAGAGTTTTAAGATCGCCCTTTTCAAAATAGCCGCGCTCTGCGAGAACCGCATAAAGAGCGGGGGCCGTGTGTCCCTTTGAAAGCACGAATCTGTCTCTTGTATCGAGCTTAGGATTCTTGGGATCAACGTTCATTTCCTCAAAATAAAGATATGTAATGATATCCGCGATGGATAAAGATCCGCCGGGATGGCCGCATCCGGCGCTGTAAACGCCCTCAATGATGCCGATACGCACATTGTTGGCAAGGCGCTTGAGTTTAAGTTCCTTGGACTGTTCCATGATCAAACCGTTCCTTCTAATTTATTTTCAACGTATATATTTTACTACAAATATTTCCTCTTGTCAATAGAAAAACACCGGCAAAAATAAGATTGCCGATGTTTTTTACTGTATTCAATAGCGTCTGCGTGTTTTGATCTGTAGGAGTGCGCCGAGCATAGCGATGACTACGGTCGGGATAAGGATAGCGAGCCATTCAACTCCGTCGAACATCTGCCACTCGGTAAAATTATAAACGTTATAAGCGAAGGCAAGCACGGCAAGCCATGCGCCGAGGATCGCCGTACCGAGCATCTCAACGTACTTTCTGAAGCAAAGCGCAATAATAATTGCCACAAGCGCCGCGACAAGGCACATTATACCTCTGCCGCCTGAATAGGTGGCATCGGGGGCTAAGAAGAAGCCGTAGTAGGTAAGTACGTACATACCGTAGCCGGCTATGCTGACGTAAAGAATTATGTAGAGGAATCTGTAGAGCACCGCTGCGATAAGCGCCGTAACCGTACCGACCAGCCAACCGGGAATATTTACCGCATCCGGAAGGAGCGGACCGAGAAGCTGCGCTCCAAGAATAAATCCAAGGACGAAAAAGCCGGAGAATTTTATCACGCCCATCAGCCTTCTGCCGAAGAATGCCATCACCAGAGCAGCAATGGTAACGAATATCATAAAGGGAACGTATATGGGTCCGAATACGCTTGTTAGTCCGCCCCATATCGCCGATATATCGGGATTTTCCCAAACGGCACCGAAGAAGGATACTATCGCCTGCCATATAACGTCAAAGGTAAAACGCGCTTCCTTAAGACCTACAAGGAAGTCGCCAAAGCTTGTAACCATAGATTTTATCTCCTTTCGTAAATTTATATTCACGAAACAAATTCGAAATCATATCTTAATATAATGATGATACCGCAATTGATTA